>JAGOCV010000150.1 GCA_017998575.1 Burkholderiaceae bacterium | reverse complement strand
GGACTTGGAGGTGTCCATCAGCAGCATGATGTTGGGCTTGACGGCGGCAGCGCGCGCGGTGGCCAGCGGCTGATCGGGCAGCGTGCCCTGTGCCGAAGCCGGCGTGGGCATCGCGGACCACAGGCCGGCCACGGCGAGTGCCAGCGCCAGCACCGGCCTCAGGTGGCGTTCGCCGGCGGCCAGCACCGCGCGGGAGAGAGTTGTCGTTGTCATGGCTGATGTCCCTGATGGCTCAGAAAATGATGACCTGCACGTAGCTGACCGTGTTGCGCGGGCCGGCGACGCGGGTGGTGATGCGGTAGTAAGGCCGGCGCACGGTGGCATCGATGCCCGGCCCGCCCGCGCCGCCGCCGCCCGAGCCGCGCTCGGTGTCGCCGGGCACGATCACGCAGTTCTGCGTGGTGCCGGTCGGCGCGCCAGCCGATTCGCACAGGCGGTGGATGACGAAGCGGATGCGGTTACCCAGGCCGTCCCCGTCCTCCGCGGCGCCGGGCGTGCCATCGGCGCGCGCGACCGGCGGGATCTCGAATGAGTTGGTGCCGTCTTCCCAGGCGTAGTCCGTCGCCCGGAACTCCTGATGCCAGGTGGCGTAATAGCCCTGCGCCGGGTTGTCGGCATTGAGAAGTGCAGGATTGGCCAGGATCCAGGTGCGGGCCGCCTCGATGCCGCGGTCGGCGGCCGAGGTGGCGGTCTGCTTGAAGGCCACGTTGCCCGCAATGCCCAGGCCCGTGCCCACCGAGCGCAGCATGACCAGCCCGGCCAGCGACATCACCACCAGCACGATGAGCGCGATGATCAGCACGATGGCGCGCTGCCGGTGGCGGGCGCCAGCGCCTGTCCGGCGGCGGCTGTGACGTAGGACTCTTTGCATGTGGTGTACGGATTGGAAGTGGCCGGCCGCCTCAGAGCGGAGCGGTGTTGCCCCAGATCATGTTGCGCAGCGGCACCACCGTTTCATAGACGCGGTAGCGGTAGTAATGCCAGTCATTGGCCTTGTTGGCCGTCGAACCGGTCGAGCCGTCGACGTTGAACATGGTGAAGTCGCCCCCGGCCCAGCGGGGGTTGGCCGCATTCACGGTGCTTGCCATCTCATCCGACGGATCGTAGTGATCGCTGCGCACGAGCAGACCGAAACGGATGGCGCGCACGCGGGTCCAGTCGGTGCCTGCGGTCAGGGTGTCCACCCAGTCGCCGTCGCCGATGCGGCCATTGGCGTCGGCCAACCCGAACTGGGCCTGGAGATTGACCACGCCCGACGCCACCACCTGCTGGGTCATGTCGGCCGTGGGAACCAGCGAACCGTCGGCCTGCGTGACCAGGCGATTCACGCGCCGCAAGGTGTTGCCGGCCACCGTCCATTCGGCCAGCACGGGCGTGGGCCCGAGGTTGAACAGCCGGCCGGTGTAACCGGTCCAGCCGGTGGTGACATTGGTGCTGTGGGTGAACCTGCTTGGCGTTCCGTAGAAATCGGTGAACGGACCATAACCGGCTTCGTGCAGGATGGTCTTGCCATCGTCGGGAGTGGCCCAGCGCGTCATGGTCAACAGCGAACACGAGACCACGCCTGCGGCGCTGCGGCCGGCCGCGACGAATCGGTCTCCGGGGTTGAAGCCCGCGCGCGCGCGTGTCTGCTTGGAGGTGTCCGTGGTGGCCTCGAACGGCTGGCCCACCACCATGAACTCGGAAGTGCCGTAGAGCACGCGCAGCGTATCGGGCGCGCCGCCCGTGCCCTGGATGATGTCCACGGCTGACAGTCGGGGTGCGGGCAGGAAGGTTGCATCGCTGGTAGTGATCTGGCAACCGGCGAATTCCGTGGGCGCGGTGCCGAAACCCATGCCGGCGAGTTTGAAATCGCGGTCCAGGTAGTACATGGCCAGCGTGCCGGCGACCTGCGCATCGCTGCCCGCAGCCGTGGTGCGTGACCGCGCGGTCCACACGCTGAGCGCCTGGAAGATCGCCAGCGCGCACACCACGCCGATCGTCAGACCGATCAGGACTTCCATCAGCGAGAAACCACGCGAGCGCCGGGCGGGGGCGCGCAGGGACAGGGGCTTGCGGTTCAGCATGGCGGGCTCAATTCACCAGGGTGACGTAGGTGTGCCGGCGCGGCACATCGGCCCCGGCCTTCCAGCAGACGGTGATCTGCACGCGGTTGAAGCCATCCGCATCGGTGTCCACGACGATGCTCTGCATGTCGGCTTCGGCCCCGGGCAGGCGCCTGTCGCCTTCACGCACGCGCGTGATCCACTCCTCGACGATGGTGCCGGCATTGACGGTGCCGACGTTGGTGGCCTCGTCGCCTGTGAAGTGGCAGGGGTCGTCGGTGTTTTCGGTGGGCCGGTGCTGAAAGCCTGCCAGGCTCTCGCGCAGCGTGGTGGTGCTGGTGCGGTCGGTGGCCAGCCAGATGCGCTGCGCCAGCTCCGTCGCCAGCGCGTTGGCGTCGGTGCGGTACTGGGCATCGGATTGCGCGCCGATGGCGATGCCGCTCACGCCCACCAGGCCCAGGATGCCGAGGCTGAAGATCAGCATGGCCATGAGCGCTTCGAGCAGGATCATGCCACCTTGGTGCGAGGGGCGTTGGCTCATGACGGGCACCTCCGGGTATCGGCTTCAGCGGTGACCACGGGGTCGCACAGCTGCACGCGGCCGCCCGGCGAAATCGCGACGCGCAGGCAGCGCATCGGGCCGCCGTCCGCCACGCATGCGCCGCCGCTCGGCAGCGTGAACGTGTAGTTGGCGACACCACTGGTCTTGGTGGTGTTGCTCAGCGGGGTAAACGTCACGGTTCCGTCGGTGAAGGCCACGGATACGGTGGCGCCACCGCCGCCGCGCGACCCTTCGACGATCGGCTTGCCCTGGAGGAATACGAGCGTATCGTCCGTAGCGCCGGCCGGGCGGAAGCGGCTTCGCACCAGTACGTTGGGCGTGCCGGAGCCGTCGTCGGCGAGCCCCGCGGTGTCTACGTTGGCTTCGGTTGGCGCGTCCGCGGTCAGTACCAGATCCACTGCGGTATTGCGCCGGACAGCTTCGGCGCGGGCTTGCTGGACCATGGCGTAGAAGGACTCGGCCGAGGCCCGGATGCGCGAGTTATCCATGAACGTGAGGAGCGTGGGCGCGCCAAGCGCGGCCAGCGCGCCCAGAAGTCCGATCGCGACCATCAACTCGATCAGCGAGAAGCCCGCTGAACGGTCGTGTTTGCAGGCGGCAGCCGATCGCATCAGGAGCAATCCCCGCCTTTGCGGAGAACCCAGCAGGCGCTGTTGCCGACCCACCCGGTGGCGGTCGTCGCCGCAGGCGTCAAGGTGGTCGAGCGGACCGGCGCACCGTTGTTGGTGACCTGGACCGAATAAGTGAAGCCAGCCATGTTGGCCTTGCCGACCGCTTCGAACAGATAGCCGGTAGCTGTGTAGTTGGCCGCTACGCAGGGAAAGTCAAACCCCTTGGTGGAAGTCACGGGCTTGGCGACCGAGTTGCTGGCGCATGCGCCCACGTACGAGCGGTGGTCCTGGAAATGCTGCTCGAGCTTGACGGTCATGGCCGACAACTCGGCGACAGCTTCCGCTGCTCTCGTGCGCCTCACGTAATCCGAATAAGCCGGAATCGCGATCATGGAGAGGATGCCGATGATGACAACCACAATCATCAATTCGATCAAGGTGAAACCGCGTTCGCGAGACATGGGGATCCTTTTTGAGTGGATACAGGATATTGACAATTGAAACAGTTTCGGCGGGCTGCCGATAGGCGCGGAATGGCCGCAGACAAACGGCGCGTCATGTGAAATGCATCACATGCGGCGAAGCCGCGCACCATTGTGGTGCAGCGTGTGGGCAAAGAAAACGGCCCGCTCCGGGGCCGTCAACAGGTCAGATCCGGCAGCGGCGCGCCGTCAGCGCCGCACCTCGTCCACCAGTGCCCGGAACTCGTCGATGTCCTCGAAGCTCCGGTAGACACTGGCGAATCTTACGTAAGCCACCTTGTCGAGCTTCTTGAGCTCGCGCATGACGAGTTCGCCGATGCGGGTGGAGGGCACTTCGCGCAGGCCCAGGGTGAGCAGCTTTTCCTCGATGCGCTCGATGGCGCTGTCGACCTGCTCGGTGCTGACGGGGCGCTTGCGCAACGCCAGATTCATCGATGCGACCAGTTTGGTGCGGTCGTAGTCGATGCGCCGTCCGTCCTTCTTGACGATGGCCGGGTAGTTGACGTCCGGCCGTTCATAGGTGGTGAAGCGCTTTTCGCACGCGCCGCACTGTCGGCGGCGGCGGATGAAATCCCCGTCTTCGGACACGCGCGTCTCGACCACCTGGGTCTCGGGGTGTCCGCAGAAGGGGCAGCGCATGGTCAGTGACCTGCCCGCCGCCGGGCCGCTCCAAGGCGGGCGCGGCCCCCTCGGGGGGCGGCGACGACACGAAGTGCGGAGCGCGGGGGCATGAAGTTCACTTGTAGACCGGGAAGCGGGCGGTCAGGGCGTTCACCTTGGCACGCACGGCCTCGATGTTGGCCGCGTCGCGCGGATTGTCGAGCACGTCGGCCACCAGGTTGGCGGTGGCGCGGGCTTCTTCGTCCTTGAAACCGCGCGTGGTCATGGCGGGGGTGCCGATGCGCACGCCGCTGGTGACCATGGGCTTTTCCGGGTCGTTGGGGATCGCGTTCTTGTTGATGGTCATGTGGGCGGCGCCCAGCACGGCCTCGGCTTCCTTGCCGGTGATGCCCTTGGCGCGCAGGTCGACCAGCATGACGTGGCTTTCGGTACGGCCCGACACGATACGCAGGCCGCGCTGCGTGAGCGTTTCGGCGACGATCTGGGCGTTGCGGGCCACCTGTTGCTGGTAGGCCTTGAACTCGGGCGACAGGGCTTCCTTGAAGGCCACGGCCTTGGCGGCGATGACGTGCATCAGCGGGCCACCCTGCAGGCCGGGGAAGATGGCGCTGTTGATGGCCTTCTCGTGCTCGGCCTTCATCAGGATGAAGCCGCCGCGCGGGCCGCGCAGGCTCTTGTGGGTGGTGGAGGTGACCACGTCCGCATGCGGCACCGGGTTGGGGTAGACGCCCGCGGCGATCAGCCCGGCGTAGTGCGCCATGTCGACCATGAAGATCGCGCCCACGTCCTTGGCCACCTTGGCGAAGCGCGCGAAGTCGATGCGCAGCGAATAGGCCGAGGCGCCGGCCACGATCAGCTTGGGCTTCGATTCGTGGGCCTTGCGCTCCATCGCGTCGTAGTCGATCTCTTCCTTGTCGTTCAGCCCGTAGCTCACCACGTTGAACCACTTGCCCGACATGTTCAGCGGCATGCCGTGCGTGAGGTGGCCGCCTTCTGCCAGGCTCATGCCCATGATGGTGTCGCCGGGCTTGAGGAAGGCCAGGAAAACGGCCTCGTTGGCCGAGGCGCCGCAATGCGCCTGCACGTTGGCGGCGTCGGCGCCGAAGATCTGCTTGACGCGGTCGATGGCCAGCTGCTCGGCCACGTCCACGTGCTCGCAGCCGCCGTAATAGCGCTTGCCGGGGTAGCCTTCGGCGTACTTGTTGGTCAACTGAGTACCTTGGGCCCACATCACGGCCGGCGAGGCGTAGTTTTCGCTGGCGATCAGCTCGATGTGGTGTTCCTGGCGCGCGTTCTCGGCCCGGATGGCGGCGAAGAGTTCGGGGTCGGTCTGTTCGACGAGGATGTTGCGGTCGTACATAGAGGTGGCAGTCCTTCAGGAGGTGGGCCTTGTTCGTGCACAAGGGCTGCCCAGGCGAACGGCTGGAACACCCGCAGCTGCGGGCGGCGCGCTCCCCAGTGGTTGTCGGGGCAGGGGCCCCGGGGTCCACGTCAGCAGCGGCGCCGAAGGTGTCGGGCCGCGCCTATCGCCAGTCGCGCGCGGGCGCAAGTGTACCCGAGCCCGCCTGCGCGGGGGGCCTCAAGCGGGCAGGCCATGCCGTGCGCGGGCGCGCAGGCAGGCATCGCTGCCGGCCTCGAACTCACGGCAGGGCGAGGGGCGCCACTCGTAGATGCCGCAGGGCGCGCGCTGGCCGATGCGTCCTGTCAGCGCCGCGCAGCGCGGGCTTGCGTGGTCGGTGCCGCGCATGCGCGCCAGCCGGCCATTCAGATCGACGGCCAGGCCCGAAGGCACGCTGCCGCCTTCCTCATCGAGTTCGAACGTCGAGAAATCGACGCGAAAGCTTGCGCAGCATGCGCCGCAGGCCAGGCAATCGTAGTCGTTCATTTCAGCCCTGCGGCCCGTACAGCTCGCCGCGCGCCAGCGCCTGCATGGCATGGGCAAGGTTGAGCCGCGCCTGCGATTCCAGGCGCTCACGGAACCACGCCGTGCCGTAGATGTACTCGCGCCCCGCAAAGTGGCCCAGCACGCCAAGCCGCCGCTGCGCATAACGGCGCCAGGGAATGAAGCGGTATTCCGAGCGCACGTTGCGCTCGAACTGCCGGTACACCGCATCGGGCTGGCCGAGGATGGCCAGGTCGATGTCGATCAGCCATTGCGCGTCGCCTGGTGGCGGGGGAGCCACATGGCGTGTGTCGAGCACGTGCTGGTGCACCGTGTCGGCCAGCGACGGCGGCAGGGGCTGGCTGCGCAGGAAGCGCGCCGCCCAGTCGGCGCTGCGGGTTTCGTTGTGGCGGCTCCACGGCCAGTAGATCGCGTCGTGGTACCAGAGCGCCAGCTCGACCGCCTGCGGCTGCTCCAGCTGATCCGCGACCGTGTCGAAATGCCGCAGGCAGGCCGCCAGGTGATGCAGGTCGTGATAGGCGCGGGGCCAGCGGTTCCAGCTGCGCAGCAGGCGTCGGCCTTCGTCGCACCACTCGCCCTTCCCGTCAGCGGGCAGGCCGACGCCGAGGGCCTGGCCCAGCCGCTCCCAGCGCTGGGCCAGGCGGGCATGCAGCGAAGCGGCATCGGTGACGGCCATGCGTCCAACCGCCAGAGCGGATCAGCCGAGCCGGCCCAGCAGCAGGTATTCCATGAGCGCCTTCTGCACGTGCATGCGGTTCTCCGCCTCATCCCACACGACGGACTGCGGGCCGTCGATCACGTCGGCTTCGACTTCCTCGCCGCGATGCGCGGGCAGGCAGTGCATGAACAGGGCGTCGGGCTTGGCCACCTTCATCATCTCGGTGTCGACGCACCAGTCGGCAAAGGCCTTTTTGCGGGCCTCGTTCTCGGCCTCGTAGCCCATGCTGGTCCACACGTCGGTGGTGACCAGGTCAGCGCCGCGGCAGGCGTCCATCGGATCCTTGAAGACCTTGTAGCTCGACGAGGCGCGCACGCCGGCGATCGACTGGTCGACCTCGTAGCCGCCGGGCGTGCTCACGTGGACGGTGAAGCCCAGCAAGTCGGCCGCCTGCAGCCAGGTATTGGCCATGTTGTTGCCGTCGCCCACCCAGGCGACCGTCTTGCCCTCGATCGAGCCCCGGTGTTCGATGTAAGTGAAGATGTCGGCCAGGATCTGGCACGGGTGGAACTCGTTCGTCAGTCCGTTGATCACCGGCACGCGCGAATGCTCGGCGAAGCGCTCGATCTTCTCCTGGCCGTAGGTGCGGATCATCACCAGATCGACCATGCGGCTGATCACCTTGGCGCTGTCTTCGATCGGCTCGGCGCGCCCGAGCTGGCTGTCGCCCGTGGTCAGGTGAACGACGCTCCCGCCCAGCTGATACATGCCGGCCTCGAAGCTCACGCGTGTGCGCGTGGACGCTTTCTCGAAGATCATGGCCAGAGTGCGGTCGGCCAGCGGATGGTGGCGTTCGTAGGCCTTGAACTTGGCCTTGATGAGCGCCGCGCGCGAGAACAGGTAGCCGTACTCGTCGGCGGCGAGGTCGCTGAACTGCAGGTAGTGGCGAATGCTCATCAGGCCTCCGACAGGAACTGCCTGACGAGAGGCGCCAGCCGCGCGACGATCTCGTCTGCTTCGGCCTCGGTGAGGATGAGCGCGGGCACGAGCCGGATCACGCTGTCGGCCGTGACCGAGAGCAGCAGGCCGGCATCGCAGGCGCGCTGCACGATCACGCCGCACGGGCGATCCAGTTCCACGCCGAGCATCAGGCCCTGGCCGCGCACTTCGCGCACACCCGTCAGGCCCTTGAATTCACGCTCGAGCGCGGCCTTGAGGTGCGCGCCCACCCTGGCCGCGTTCTCCAGCAATCCGTCTTCTTCCATCACGCGAATGGTTTCGACACCCGCGCGCATGGCCAGGGGATTGCCGCCGAACGTGGTGCCGTGATTGCCCGGCTGGAAGATGTTGGCGGCCTTAGGGCCGGCCACCACGGCGCCGATCGGCACGCCCGAGCCCAGGCCCTTGGCCAGCGGCATCACGTCGGGCACGATGCCAGCCCACTGGTGGGCGAACCACTTGCCGGTGCGGCCCATGCCGCACTGCACTTCGTCGATCATCAGCAGCCAGTCCTGCGCCGTGCACAGCTCGCGCACCTGCTTCAGATAGTCGGCGCGCATGGGGTTGATGCCGCCTTCGCCCTGGATGGTCTCGAAAAACACGGCCACCACATTGGGATTGCCGACCGTCGCCTTCTTCAGGGCCTCGATGTCGTTGAGCGGCACGCGGATGAAGCCTTCGACCAGCGGGCCGAAGCCGGCCTGGACCTTGGGATTGCCGGTGGCCGAAAGCGTGGCGATCGAGCGGCCATGGAAGGCCTTCTCGTAGACCACGATTTCGGGTTTCTCGATGCCCTTGTCATGGCCGAACTTGCGCGCGAGCTTGAGCGCCGCCTCATTCGCTTCCAGGCCCGTCGAGCAGAAGAACACATTGGTCATGCCCGAGAGTTCGACCAGCTTGGCCGCCAGCTGTTCCTGCCCGGGCACGTGGTAGTAGTTGGAGCTGTGGATGATCTTGCCGATCTGGTCGGTGAGGGCCGACACCAGCCGGGGGTGGGCATGGCCCAGCGTGTTGACGGCGATGCCGCCCAGCCCGTCGAGGTACTCGCGGCCGTTCACGTCCCAGACTCGTACGCCGCGGCCGTGCGAGAGGGCAATCGGCAGGCGGCCGTAGGTGTTCATGGTGTGGGGCGAGGTGGCCTCGACTTGCGCGGTCATGCTGATCTCCGGGGAAAAATCGACGGAAGGAAACGTGGATTCAGCGTGCGGGCCGACCCCGCGGGCCGCTGAAACGCGATTTTAGGCTTGGCTACTGTCTGGCCGGGATGACGATTGCGCATCGCTGCGATGCGGGAACCCCTCGCACGCTGTCCGGTCCGAGCAGATCGAAGTCTTATATAAGATAGAATTGCGCCCCGGCCGGTCAGTGATCCTGACGGTCCGAGCGAACAGTCAGGAACGCCCGATCGATGGTCTCCCCCACCGCCAAAGAAGTGTTCATCCAGGGGATCACCCGGGATGGCAGGACCTTCCGGCCCAGCGACTGGGCCGAACGTCTCGCCGGGGTGATGAGCCAGTTCCGCCCAGGTGGCGCGCAACCCGGCAGCCATCTGAGCTACTCCCCTTGGT
>JAGOCV010000439.1 GCA_017998575.1 Burkholderiaceae bacterium | reverse complement strand
CCTGGCAGTGGTGGTGCGCACCGGCACGCCCAAGGACGTGGTCGAGCGGTTGGGCAAGTCGGTTGCGCAAACCATGAAGGAACCCGAGGTGCGCCAGCGCCTGCTGTCCATGGGCATTGAACCGGTGGGCGCGCTGCCGGCCGAGTCGCAGAAGTTCATTGAAAAAGAGATTGCGCGATACACCAAGGCGGTGAAGAGCGCGGGGGTGAAAATTGACTGATTGCAACGGCAGCGCCGGCGCGGCTTCGCGCCTGGCCAGCCTCTTCCAGGCGCGCAGCGTCGCCATCGTCGGCGCGTCATCCGATCCCGCCAAGATCACCGGCCGCCCACTGGCCTACATGCTGGCGCGCGGCTACGCGGGTGCGCTGTTTCCGGTCAACCCGGCGCGCAGCGAGGTGCAGGGCCTGCCGGCCTACCCCTCGCTGTCGGCGATCGGCCAGCCAGTGGACCTGGCCATCGTGGGCACGGCGGCGGAGCAGGTCGAACCGGTGATCCGCGAAGGCATCGCGGTCGGGGTCAAGGCCTTCGTGGTGTTCTCGTCGGGCTTCGCCGAGGTCGGCGATGAAGGGCGCGTCCTGCAGGAGCGGCTGCGCGCGCTCTCGCGCGAACACGGCGTGGCCATCCTCGGGCCGAACTGCCTGGGCCTGGCCAACAGCGCCACCGGCCTGATCGCCTCGTTCACCACCGCGCTGGAGTCGGCCCCGCTCCAGCGTGGGCACTTCGCCTTCGTCAGCCAGAGCGGCGCGCTGGGAGCCTACTGGCTCGACATCGTGCTGCGCTCTGGGCTGGGGTTCAGCCAGTGGATCTCGACCGGCAACGAATGCGACGTGGACGCCGCCGAGGCCATCGACTTCTTGGTCGACGACCCCGACACCCGCGTGATCGGCCTGTACCTAGAAGACATCCGCGACACGCTGGCGTTCCGCCGCGCCTTGCAGCGCGCGGCCCGGGCCGGCAAGCCGGTCATCGCGATGAAGTCTGGCCGCTCCCACGCGGGCGCCAAGGCCGCCGCCTCCCACACCGGCGCGCTGGCCGGCGACGACACGCTCTACGATGCGTGCCTGCGCCAGTGCGGCGCGCTGCGCGTGGACTCCCTGTCGTCCATGATCGACGCTGCGCGCCTGTACCTTTTCGACAGCGCCCCCCAAGGCTCTCGGCTGGCGGTGATGTCGGTCTCAGGCGGTGCGGGCGTGCTGATCGCCGACGAGTCCGACGCGCTGGGCATGACGCTGCCGCCCTTTGCCGACGCCACTTGCGAAGCGCTGCGCCCGCTGCTGCCATCTTTCGCGCGGCCAGCCAATCCGCTCGATCTCACCGGCAACGTGGTGCAGAACACCGCCAGCATCGGCAAGGCTCTGGCCGCCGTCGCGCAGGATCCCGAGGTTGACGCCATCGTGCTGTTCGTCGGCCTGATGCACAGCATCGCCCACGCCTTCACCGACGCGCTGGCCAGCGCGCGCCAGCACATCCGCCAACCCATCGTGGTGATCTGGATGGGCGCAATGCCCGAATCCGTCGCGGTGGTCGAGGCCGCGCGCATCCCGGTCTTTGCCGACATTCCCCAGGCCATGCGCGCTCTGGCGGCGGCGCGCCGGTTGGCAGAGCTGCAGGCCGGCGCACGCAACGCCCTGCCGACCGGCGAGCTGGCACTGCCCCGCAGCACCGACACCCGCGCGCTGTCGGAATGGGACGGCAAGCGTTTGCTGGCTGGCCAATCGGCCGTCGGCCTGCCGCAAGGCGTGCTGGTCGAGGCCGGCCCAGCCCCATCGGAGCTGCCGCGGGGGCCCCTGGCAGCCAAGCTCCAGTCGGCCGAGCTGCTGCACAAGAGCGATGCCGGCGGGGTGATCCTGCGCATCGACTCGCCCGAGGCACTGGCACAGGCGATCCAGCGGCTGCGCCAGCTCGGTGCAGAGCTGAACCTGAAGGTGCAGGGCGTGCTGGTCGAGCAGATGGTGCCTTTCGACCACGAACTGGTGCTTGGCCTGCGGCGCGATCCGCGCTTCGGCGCCGTGCTGACCGTGGGGCGGGGCGGCCTCGAGGTCGAGCTCGACCCCGACGCCGCCACCCGGCTGCTACCACTGGCGCCGCGAGAGATAGAGGCGCTGCTGCGCGGGCTGCGCTGCGCGCGATTGCTGCAAGGCTTTCGCGGCCGCCCGCCGGCGGACCTGCCAGCGCTAGCGGCGCGCATCGCCGCCCTATGCGACTGGTTCCTCGGACAACCGGCGCTGGCCGAGGTCGAGGTCAATCCGCTGGCAGTCCGGGGCGACCAGGCTTGGGCGCTCGACGCCCTCGTGACACGCAGCGAGTGATCGCTGCGGGCGGCCCCGCGGGCCGCGAGTTCGCGGGGCCGGAGGTCACTAAAATGGCCCGAATGGATGCAAAAGCAGATCGGATGAAGGACAGCGAGGCGCCCCCGGACAAGCTGGTTGGCGCCCTGGTGAGCGGCCTGAGTGTGCTGCGCTATCTGGCCGCGAGCGGGTCGCCGGTGGGCGTCACGCGCATCGCCCGCGAGCTCGAACTCAACGCCAGCACCTGCTTCAACCTGCTCAAGACCCTGGTCCACGAGGGCCTGGTCACCTTCGATGACGATACCAAGACCTACGCCATCGGCATCGGTCTGGTGGAACTCGCGCGCGGTGCGCTGGAGC
>JAGOCV010000438.1 GCA_017998575.1 Burkholderiaceae bacterium | reverse complement strand
CGGCGGCCCAGGCATCGAGGTCGGCCACGGCGTACATGACGCGCCGGCCGAACTTGCGAAAGCGCGGACCACCACCGATCACGCGCTGCTTTTCCAGCGTGCGCGGCGACAGGCGCAGGTATTCGGCGGCTTCGTCGTTGGTGAGATAGCGTTGGGGCTGCGCGGCAGCGGTCGAGACAGTGGCGGCAGGCCGCAAAGGAGCGGGACGCATGGTGTGAACCTCCATAGCTTTCAAAGCTCCGGCCACACAGCGCAACCGGATGGAGGCAGTCTCAGAAAACCAAGCTGTCCTGCTCAGGGCCGTTTTGCGTCGTCCTCAAAACGACCCTTCTCAAGCGGCGGAAGCTGTGCTAGGCGGCGATAGCCGCCGCGCATCAGCGCATCGCCGCGCCGTACCAAGCGGCGTACCTTGGAGCGCAGGCCGCCGTCGCTGTACCAATCGGCTGCGGCATCGCCGCCGAACAAGCCTTCGGCCACCTCGCGCAAGGACGCACCCGCTAGGGTTGCGTCGAGCGCCTGCAAGGTGTGTAGCTCAAGCAGCGCGGCGGGTGCCGGCCTGGGCTTCGCAGAAGCCAGGGCCGCGCCGAGCGCATGGTTGCGCGCAGGTGCGGCGGCGCCGCCGCGGCGGGCATAGGCGACAGCCATCCCGTCTTCCAGGCCGGGCGCCAGCGCGAAGCGCAGGCAATGACCTGGGCTGTGCGCCATCAGCGCCAGCCCTTTGCCGTCATGGAGCAGTTGCTTGTGCCCGGCAATGCGCCAAAACGTGAACGCGGGAGCATACTGCGGCGGATCGGCGTCGGGATAGAGCTGCACCACGGCCACATGGCCGGGCAACCAGGCTGGATGCGCGTCGCGCGCATCCAACGCCGGATCTTCCAGCAGGCGCAAGCCCCAGCGATGCGCCGCCTGCTGCGCGGCTTTCGGCCGGCGATGATGGCGCAGCCAGTCGAGCCGGTAATCGGGGTTTCTGCGCAGATATTCCCAGGCCGTCCCAAGGTCGTCCAAGTGCAGCACGTACAGATACGCGGCAGTCGGATACCAGTGCTCGGCGCTGCGATCGACCATGACGCAACCTCCCTGCGAACAGGACTGGCCGCGACGGAAGAACTACGTGCTACATCGGTGTCATCAGAACGAAATGGGTTAAGGGAATAGTTGGGCTGTCAAGTCCGACTGGCTCCGATGCGTTGCGGTATTCGTCTCAATGCTGCGGCGGCAGCGTCCCTCCCGTGGGACGCCGTACAGGCCAGCCTGCCGCAGTCCGCGTCAGGCATCATGTCCGTTTGGATCAGACTGGCGCGGCTACGCCGCAAGAATCTCGATTGAGACCTGCCCGGTATGACACCAGACTGAAAAAGTCACAGTAGGCTGTGTTCAGTCCGGGATAGCCCCGTCGCGCTCGGCCAGCCGGGTGTATTCCGACAGCGTGCGCGTGGGCCGGAAGTAGCGGTCGCGCATCACGGGCTGCTGATGCGGCCCGACGATGCCAGCCAGCTCGGACAGCTTGACGGTTCCTTGCGCCGGCATTCCGATTCCCAGGTCGATGAGGCCCCAGGCGGTGTCGCCATCGGCGGGATCGAGTGCGGCCAGCAGCCAGGTCACATGCGCGTCCGGCGTGAACAGCCGCACCACGGGCACCGGGTCGATGGCCTGGCCAGCGGCACGAGCCTCGCCGTTGGCGAGCAGTTGCGCGCGCTCCGGGACGGTGGCGAGTGGCTGGGGCATGGTTGGCAATCCCACAAATCCAATGATGCACGGATGCGGTTTCACGCCCAAGCGCAGAACCGCCAAACCGGATTTACGCCTTCGTGTGCAAGCACGGATGCGCTTGCGTGGCTTTGCTGGAACCAGCAAATGCGGATTTCCGTAAAGGCACGAAAACGTAGAACACCAAATGAACACTATAGATTGTAGCCCTATAGGGCGCAATGGGCTGTCATCTTGGTTTTTCGAGGGAAACCATAGGTGGCGGCTGGGAACTCATTGGCGAAGGCGTTGAAGACAGTCAGGAAGGCGCGTGGCTTGAGCCAGGAAGCCTTCTCTGACGTGTCCAGCCGCACCTATATGAGCACCCTCGAACGCGACCTGAAAAGCCCGACCCTGCATAAGCTGGCCGAGCTGTGCGAGGTGATGGAGATCCACCCGCTCACGCTGCTGACGCTGGCCTACGCGGGCGACAGCCCGCACAAGGCCGACGAGCTGCTGGCGCAGGTGCGCCGGGAGCTGGAGGCGGTGCTGAAGGAGCGCGGCGCGGCGAAGCCGCGCGCGTGACGTGGTGATGTGCTGCGAACAGCAGCACAGCGCCCCGCCGCGATGGGCGGGGCGCTGCGGCGGTCACGCCGCCTGGGGCTTGCTGCGCGACCAGATCAGGTCGTGCGTACCGTCCTCGCCTTCGATCAGGCGGGCATAGACCGGAGCCGGGAACGAAGGATCGTCGAGGGTCACGGACTTGTATTCCCGCCCGGCCTCGCTGGTCTTGTTCCACGCCGCGCCGATGTCGTGGCCGGCGGCCTGGAGGCGGAAGTCGGGGGCGTTCTCGCTGCTGGCCTTGTCGTTGGGAACCAGCTTGACCTTGACGTTGAGCGTCAGGGTGCGCAGCGTGCCGGTGAAGCCGTCTTTGTCGGTGGTGAAGGTGCCGATGTTGGCCATGATGTTTTCT
>JAGOCV010000149.1 GCA_017998575.1 Burkholderiaceae bacterium | reverse complement strand
ACATGCCGACCGCCGGCTACCGCAGCAAGAACTGGGACGAGTTCGCGGCGCCCGGTGCGCCGGAGCTGGATTTCATCTTCACGGTCTGCGACAACGCCGCCGGCGAGGTCTGCCCCGTGTGGCCGGGGCGCCCGATGTCGGCGCATTGGGGTGTGCCTGATCCTGCAGCCGTTGAAGGCACCGACGAGCAGAAGCGCAAGGCGTTCACGGATGCGGCGCTGACGCTGCGCCGACGCATCGAATTGTTCCTGTCGCTGCCGATTCAGCGCCTGGATGCCATGTCGCTGCAGCACGAGCTGCGCAGCATTGGTACGAAGTGAGGTTGGCGCGATGAGTGTTGGAACCCAAACGGCCGGCCGCGTGCCGGCCGCCCCCACCATGAGCGTCTTCGAGCGCTACCTGAGCGTGTGGGTGCTGCTGTGCATCGTCGCCGGTATCGCGCTCGGCCAGTTCGCGCCGGGCGTGTTCCAGGCCATCGGCCGCACGGAAGTGGCTCAGGTCAACCTGCCCGTGGGCCTGCTGATCTGGGTGATGATCATTCCCATGCTGCTCAAGGTGGACTTCGGCGCTCTCGGCCAGGTCAAGCAGCACTGGCGCGGCATCGGCGTGACGCTGTTCATCAACTGGGCCGTCAAACCATTCTCGATGGCGTTGCTGGCGTGGATCTTCATCCGCCAGGTCTTCGCGCAGTGGCTCCCCGCCGACCAGCTCGACAGCTATGTCGCGGGCCTGATCTTGCTGGCCGCCGCACCTTGCACAGCCATGGTGTTCGTCTGGAGCCGGCTGACCGGGGGCGATCCTGTGTTCACGCTGTCGCAGGTCGCGCTGAACGACACCATCATGGTGTTCGCCTTCGCGCCCATCGTCGGCCTGCTGCTGGGCCTATCGTCCATCACGGTGCCGTGGGCCACGCTGCTGGTATCGGTCGGCCTGTACATCGTGATTCCCGTCATCCTGGCCCAGTTCTGGCGCCGCGCCCTGCTGAGCAAGGGCCAAGCCGCCTTCGACCGGGCGCTGGAGCGCATCGGGCCGCTGTCCATCGCGGCGCTGCTGCTCACGCTGGTGCTGCTGTTCGCCTTCCAGGGCGAGGCCATCATCCGCCAGCCACTGGTCATCGCCATGCTGGCCGTTCCGATCCTGATCCAGGTGTTCTTCAACTCCGGCCTGGCCTACTGGCTCAACCGCAAGGCGGGCGAGCAGCACAGCATCGCTTGTCCTTCGGCGCTGATCGGCGCCAGCAACTTCTTCGAGCTTGCCGTAGCCGCCGCCATCAGCCTGTTCGGCTTCCAGTCCGGCGCCGCGCTGGCCACCGTGGTCGGCGTGCTGATCGAGGTGCCAGTCATGCTACTGGTCGTTCGGATCGTCAACCAAAGCAAGGGCTGGTATGAGTGCGGCCCGAACCCTGCCCGCGGATAACCAAGACACGACTCATGAGCAACATCACCATTTACCACAACCCCACCTGCGGCACGTCGCGCAACGTGCTGGCTCTGATCCGCAACAGCGGCGAAGAGCCGAACGTTATCGAATACCTGAAGACACCGCCTGACCGCGAAACGCTGCAACGCCTGATCACGGACATGGGCGCGCCAATGCGCGCCGTGCTGCGTGAGAAGGGTACGCCCTATGCGGAATTGGGCCTCGATGACCCGAAGTGGGGTGACGAGCAGTTGATTGGCTTCATGCTCCAGCACCCCATCCTCATCAACCGGCCCATCGTGGTGACCCCGCTGGGCACGCGCCTGTGCCGGCCCTCAGAGGCCGTGCTGGACATCCTGCCGCAGCCGCAGCGCGGCGCGTTCCGCAAGGAAGACGGCGAAGCCGTGGTGGATGCGGAGGGTCGCAGGGTCTGAGACCTCCCGCACAAGCGGCAGGCAATCTGAAGTGAGGCTGGTATTATCGAATTTCGTTATCGATATTCGATATGAAAGAGAAACCTACTCCACGTGCCATGGAGCACCACGACCTGCTGTCGGGGCTGATCCGCCTGCATGTGCTGCACCACGCAGCCGAGCAGGAGATCTACGGGCAATGGATGATCGACGAGCTGGCCCACCACGGCTACCGCCTCTCCCCCGGAACGCTGTACCCGATGCTGCACAAGATGGAGCGCGACGGCTACCTCGTCTCCCGCCAGGAGCGTGAAGGGCGCACCGTGCGCAAGCTCTACACGATCACGCCCAAGGGCAAGGAAGGCTTGGCGCTGGCCAAGGACCGCATCCGGGAGTTCACCGGGGAGGCGATGCACAAATGACAGATTCCACCAACACCTTGCAGCATGAGGCCGCTGCCGCGCGCGGCTCACCCGTCGAAGTCTTCGGCGCCTTCCTCAAGCTGGGGCTGACCTCCTTCGGCGGGCCGATCGCGCATCTGGGCTATTTCCGCTCGGAGTTCGTCGAGCGTCGCCGCTGGCTGGATGACCGCAGCTACTCCGATCTGGTCGCCCTGTGCCAGTTCCTGCCGGGGCCGGCCAGCAGCCAGGTCGGTATGGCGCTGGGGTTGGGCCGCGCGGGCTGGCTGGGGCTGCTGGCGGCCTGGGCCGGATTCACCTTGCCATCGGCGATTGCGCTGATCCTGTTCGCCTTTGGCATCGCCGAGTACCAGGGGCTGGCCCAGTCCGGCTGGGTGCACGGGCTCAAGGTCGTCGCCGTGGCCATCGTGGCGCAAGCGGTCTGGGGGATGGCCAAGTCGTTGTGCCCGGACCGGCCGCGCGCCGCGCTGGCCATTCTGGCGGCGCTGCTGACCATGGTCCTGCCCTCGGCCGCGGGACAGCTTGCCGCCATCGCGGTGGCAGGGCTGCTGGGCTGGTGGACATTGAAGATCGCGCAACCCGGCGGCGGCCACGCCCACAGCTACCCCGTCTCGCGCAAGCTGGGCATCGTGGCGCTGCTGCTGTTTGCCGCACCGCTCGTCGGGCTGCCCCTGTGGGCGGCAGCCACGGACTCGTCCACGATAGCCCTGCTGGAAGGGGTGTACCGCTCCGGTGCACTGGTCTTCGGCGGTGGACACGTTGTGCTGCCGCTGCTGCAGGCCTCGGTGGTGCCCAGCGGCGTCGTGAGCAATGCCGACTTCCTGGCCGGCTACGGTGCGGCGCAGGCCGTGCCGGGGCCGCTGTTCACTTTCTCGGCCTACCTCGGCGCGGTCGCCCACGGACCGCTGCATGGCTGGATCGGCGGGCTGGCACTCCTGGGCACGATCTTCCTCCCCGCTTTTTTCATGCTGGTCGGTGCACTGCCGTTCTGGGAAGGGCTGCGCCACCGCGCGGGCATCCAGACGGCCATGGCCGGCATCAACGCCGGCGTGGTCGGTATTCTGGTGTCCGCCCTCTATGACCCGGTATGGACGAGTGCCATCCACAGCAAGGCGGATTTTGGGCTGGCGCTGCTCTCGTTCGGACTGCTGACGGTGGGGCGCGTGCCGCCGGCGCTCGTGGTGCTGTTAGCCGGGCTGGTGGGCTGGGTCATGGCGATGGGCGTCTGAATCTCATGTGGCACACCCTGACCATCCAGCTCCGACACGAAACCGCCGACGACATTGCCGCCATCGAAGCGGTCACGACCGCCGCCTTCGCTGATGCACCACACACCAGCCACACCGAGCAATTCATCGTGCGCGCCTTGCGTGCCGCCAACGAACTGACGCTTTCCATCGTGGCCGAAGAACATGGGCGCGTCGTCGGTCACGTCGCGCTGTCGCCAGTAACGATCACCCATGAGCACAGGCGAAAGACCGAGGGCTGGTATGGGTTGGGGCCGATCTCCGTCCTGCCGCCAAGGCAGGGGCGAGGCATCGGTTCGCGCCTGATGGAACAGGCGCTGTCTGAACTGCGGGCTATGCAGGCCGCAGGCTGCGTGCTGCTGGGAGATCCAACGTACTACACGCGCTTTGGCTTCCAGGCCCATGCGGGCTTGCAACTGCCGGGCGTGCCGCCCGGCTATTTCATGGCGCTGGCCCTGCATGGGACAGTGCCGGAAGGCATCGCGCACTACAGCGATGCCTTCAACGCCGCCGCCTGAGCCAGCGCGAAGGCGGCGGCGTTTTAATTCGGCTATTGGCCTTGAACACCGGGCGCGGCCACTGTCGCACCCGGATTTCGCGTCCACCGCGCCCAGGGCGGAACGGCCTGGGCGCGGTGCTGATCGCGGTTATTCCTTCGTCTCGATGCGCCACCACACAAAGCGAAGCGCCCCGGTCGAGGCCGGGGCGCTTGCCTTCGGCGCGGGTCAAGCGGCCAGTGCCTCGGCGGGTTCATCCGCCATTGCCTCGGTATCCTCCGGGGCGTCCTGCTCCGGGCCTTCTTCCTGCGCGGCCTCCTGCGGGCCTTCGGCCTTGAAGATGGCGGGCATCCAGCCGGTGCCATCGGCCAGCCGCTCGGCCTCGCTGGCAATGTCGGCCTTCTTGAGCTTCGCCAGCCGGGTGACGAATTCCGGTGCAAACGCGCCCACGGCATCCAGAATCACGGCCTTGGAAACGTGCTTGAAGTAGCCTTCTGCGGTCGGCTTCCACCATGCGGCCATGTCGAGGCCCACGGCCTGCGCCAGTTCTGCGCCGGGCTGGTGCGGCGTGGCACGGGGCGTCACCACGTCCACCGTGGAAGCCACGCACACGGCCAGCAGCCGCACCAGTTCGTCTTGCGACTTCGCCAGCAGCGCGGCGAACAGTTCGGCGCTGTCCTCCGGCAAGGCTTCCCCGGCTACCTGTTGCAGTTCGCGCAGCGCCACAGCGGCGGGCGACTCCGGCCAGTCCGGGGCCATGCCTTCCAGCCGGTCTTGCACTTTCAGGCTCACGCCCAGCGGCAGGTCGTGGCCGTGGTAGCTGTCCTGCAAAACCTTCTGCACCATGCCATGCACCAGCGCGGCCAGCGCGACGTGCGGATGCCGGGCCACTTCGATTTGCAGCGCCGCCGTGCGGTGGGCGCTCAACCGCTGCGCCAGCTGGTCGGACAGGCTCGCGGCCTTGGGCGGGTCGTCGGCGTCCTCGTGCTCCTCGTTGGCGGCTTCGCCTTCGGTGCTGCCGAAGCCGCGCCGCAGCTTTTCCAGCGTGCGCAGCGCCTTGGCCTCGGCTTCGCGCAGCAGGCCGCGATGAATAACAGCCTCGCCGTTGCGGTCGATGGTGACGATGGCACCGGCCACCTCGCGCACTTCGGGGGCGTAGCCTTGCAAGGCATTCTCCGCGTCTTGCAGTTCTCCGACCACCTGATCGCGCCGCTGTTCCAGCTTCTCGGCCTTGGCCTCGTCCTCGGCGTCGCAGGCTTCTTCCAGTTCGGCGTCGATCTTTTCGAGGCGGGTTTCCAGCGAGGCGATGCGGCGGGCCTCGCGGGTGGTCGGCTCGCGGCGGTGGCGCGGGGCGTTCTGGAACGCCTGCCGTTCCTCGTAGGCCAGATGCGGCACGGCCTCCACCCATGCCCAGCCCTCGGCGCGCACGTCCTCGGCCAGCGTTGCCAGCTTGTCGCGCACGAGCGTTTCCAGCACTGCGGTATCGGTGAGGTAGGTTCCGGCATCGCCTTCCGCGAACAGGTCGCGGCGGATGCCGCCGCCTGCCTGCCGGTAGGCGTCCAGCCCGACGAAGCGCACCAGCGCGTGCGCGGCGTCGATTTCGCGCTCGGTCAGGCGCTCGCGCAGCTTGGACGGGCTGCGCTGCCATTCCGGCGCACCATAGAACGTGGCTTCCTGCGCGGCGTGGTCGTCGGCGAAGGGACACAGCAAGACCGCCCCCTCACGCCACCCACGCACGCCGGTTTTCGGCAAGCGGAGCGCGCAGGCACGGATCAGCGAGCCGGGCCGGAGGCGCCAGCGATGGAAGCCCGACAGGGGCGAGACTCGCGCAGCGAGGCTCAATGCGCAGCACGACAGCGCGACGGCGGCACGCCGGGACGCCCGACTGCTTGGGACAGGACTACTCGTTGTCGGTCTTGCGCGGCTCGATGTGCAACTGTCCTTGACGTGCAGCCGGGCGTAGTTGCGAAGGTACAGCGTGTCGTACTGCTTATCGGGCGATGTCAGGTGCACCACCATCAGGAAGGCGGGGGACTGCTTTTGGACGGTGATGCCCTGGCGCACCACATCGCGGGCAGCCGGGCCTGAGCCTGGGCGACGCGGTTTTGTACCCGCACCGTCGCGTCATCGGCGTTGATGCCAGAACGGAAGGTGACCGTGGTCACCAGCACGCCGTCGGAGCCGGCGACAGACTTGATGTACATCATGCCTTCGACGCCGTTGATCTGCTCCTCCAGGGGTGTCGCCACGGTCTCGGCAATCACCTTGGGGTTGGCGCCCGGATACACGGCGCGCACCACGACCTTGGGATATTCGCTGATCGGCAGCGCCGGGATCGCGAGCAGGCCCGAGACGAAGATGACGATCGACAGCACAGCCGCGAAGATCGGCCTGTCCATGAAGAACTTGGAGAGGTCCATGGGCTAATACCTTGAAAGGAGTCCAGGGGGAAGCGCGCCGCGCCGCTCGTTGTGTGATACGTCCGATCGGTGGCGCGCTCCGGCGTGGTGCTTCATTTGGTGGCGGACGCGGGCGCCGCAGCAGCCACCATGGGCACCGCCGTGGCCTGCACAGGCATGCCCGGCAAGAACACCTTCTGCGCGCCGTTGACGATCACGCGGTCGCCCGCCGCCAGCCCCCCTCGCACGATGCGCAGCCAATGGGAACTGCCACCCAGTTTCACATCACGTCGCTGCGCCAGTCCATCCTTGTCTACGATGTAGACGTAGTTACGGTCGTGGTCGGTCAGCACCGCCTTGTCGTCGATCAACACGGCCGAGAATTCGCCGCTGCCGACCAGTCGCACGCGGGTATAGAGGCCCGGCGTGAAAACGCGATCCTTGTTGTCCAGCACCGCGCGCACGGCGATCGTGCCGCTGCCCCGGTCCACCTGGTTGTCGAGGAAGTCCACCGTGCCGGTGTGAGAGAAGTCCGCCTTGTCCGCCAGGGCGATCTGGACCGGCAGCTGGCCGCCTCGCTCGCTGGGGCGCTCTCCCTTGCGCGCCATGCGCGAGTAGCGCAGGAACGCCTTCTCATCGGCCTCAAAGTAGGTATAGACCCTGTCCTGGAACACGATGGTGGTTAGCACACTGGCTGCATCGCTGGCGGCCACCAGGTTGCCTGCGGTAAAGCGGGCACGGCTGGCGCGCCCGTTGATGGGCGAGCGCACTTGGGTCCTCTCCAGGTTCAACTGCGCCGTCTCCACCGCAGCCTGCGCGGCCTGCACCTCAGCCTGCGCGGACTCGTCAGCGGCGCGGCGCTGCTCCCAGGCCTCGGTGGAGACAGCCTGCTGCTCGACCAGCACCTTGGCACGTTGCGCCTCGCTTCTGCTGCGGCCGGCTTCGCTGCGCGCCCGGGTCAATTGCGCCTGGGCCCGGGCCAGTTCCGCGCGGTAGCTTCGGGCATCGATCATGAAGAGCACATCGCCCTTCTTGACCTCGTCTCCTTCGCGATAGGCGACCCGCTCGACGTAGCCAGACACCCGTGGGCGCAGCTCGACGCTCTCGATGGCTTCGATGCGTCCGTTGTATTCGTCCCATTACGTGATGGGCTTGATCTCGACCTGCGCGACGCTGACTTGCGGCGGCGGTGGATGGCCTCCGGCGCCAGCTCCGGCGTTCTCTTTACAACCTGCGAGCGCCATCGCGCTGAGGGAGATCAGTATCCAAAGCAGGCGCACGCCGCGAGGGTCGGAGCTGGAAGTCGTCATCTGAACAGGTTCCGTGGTCAGGTCGTAAAGCGAATGAAGCGAGCGCGATCGCGCTGCACGCTGTCCCCTGACGCTGCTTTCTTGGCAGCGCAAGACCATGAGCGACAGATGCGGCAGAGATCGAATCCCGTTGGTTGTCGGCTTCTCGTCTCGTCGCAGAACGCGCGCGCAAACCGACCTCGGCGGCATTACAAAGCCTCAAAACTTGAGGTCAAGCGATATCGACGTTCTGATTCGCGCCGTTGCGGATTGGTCCGCCGCGTCGCATTTTTGGACGGCTCTTGAGCCGCCGGTTACGCGAGAAGTGACAAGTAAGGATTGTTCGGTGGTGGCTCTGCGAACAGGAGCCGAACATCGTGCAATAGATAGCCATACAGGCGGCGGGACTTCCTGGGGCCTGTGACATCGCACGTCCAGATGTTCAGGCCCCTGGGCTTTTTGCGATGCAGTTGCAGGCGCTCGAAGCGCTTTTGTACCCATTGCCAATCCTGCTGGTTCTCCTGCTTGGCGAGAGTCCCGACCTGGGGGTGTTCTTGTGCGTAGCGTTGGAATACCCCGGGGCTGACCAGGTAGGCCGTGTCGCCCACCGTATGCACGAGCGCCTTCGCGTCGTTGATGACCAGCCGGCGGGTAGCGATACCTTGTTTCAGCCACGCCATGAAGTGCTCGCCCGATGGCTGCGCCGACGAGGACGTGGGCACCGGCGCTGATGACGGCACGGGCACCATCGAGGTTGGCGGTGGCGTTTGAGGGCCAGCGGCGGGTGCGTCGCCCGAGACGGCTTCCGCATCCTGTTGGGGAACAAGCAAATCGCCGATTCCTACCATCGCCAGCAGGTCCTCCATGACATCGGGTGCGGCTTGTGCGGCAGGCAAGTGAACCGGAGTCGCGGCGTCGACGCCCTCCCATGGAAGGGACTCTTGATCGTCGGTGGCTGGCTTTGCCGTCATTGCCGGCGAGGGCACCAAGGCATCGGCATTGTTGGGTGCCGGTGTCCCGTCGATTGCCACTGCCCCTGCGAAGGGCGCTGGCCGCTCTCCAGACTCCCAAATCAGCGCGGGAGCGAGACGCAGCAGGGTGAATGAGTGGGACCAGCCAGTCGTGCTGGTCACGGTCGCGCGCCAGACCGCCTTGCCGTCCGGCGTCGGTTGCAACATGCCGTGATCCTGCAGCACGTTGAAGACGGCGGTGTTGCTCGCGGGGATGCCGTCGACGCCTAGTGACAGCAGGTGCGCACGCAGCTTGTCCGAGACCGTCTTGCTTACCAGCCACAAGGCATCCTCGGTGATCCAGCCATCGGAGGCTTCCGGCTGGTTCAGCTTCAACTGTTCCTTGAGCAGGTAGCGCAGCCCGTCGAGCAACTTGCGCTGCAGCGCATGCTTGTGTGCAGCCATGGCGCGGGCCGGATCGCCGCCCAGTTCCTGGGCCACCGAAGCCCGGTCGGCCTGCACGACAAGTTCGCCCAGCACGCCGGCGCGCTCGTACTGGCCGGCCAGGACGTAGAGCAGCGGTCCCCACAGGTCGGGATAGCCACTGAGCCAGTCCAGGGCATCACGGTCGAGCAGTTGACGGTAGAGTAAACCTGTCGCGGCGCTGTGGAGCCGATATTCCCGATCGTCGCGGTAGCGGAAGCGGTATGGCTGGTGCAGCGGGCCGTGCCAGGGGTGCCACAGCGAGCCGTCGGACAGTTCGACGTGCAGATCGACGGCGATCTTGCCGATGTCATGGAGCAGCGCGGCATAGGCAACGGCGGCGGTCCAGGCCTCGGACTGTGCGGCCTGGTCCTCGGGACTGGCGCCGATGGGCAGCAGATGG
>JAGOCV010000001.1 GCA_017998575.1 Burkholderiaceae bacterium | reverse complement strand
GGTGGACACCCTGCACCGCGAGGTCTGGGGCCAAGGCTTCGCGCCGCCCACCTTCAGCGAAGAAGTGGAAGTGGTGTCGCAGCGTCTGGTGGGCGAAAAGCATCTGGCCCTCAAGCTCAGGCACCAGGGCCAGCCGGTGGACGCCATCTGGTTCGGCCACACCGATGCCCTGCCCGCGCGCGTGGTGCTGGCGTTCCGCCTCGATGCGGATGAATGGCGCGGAGAGCGCAAGGTACGATTTCTGATCGAGGGAGCCCACGATGCCTGAGCAACTCCACCGCCGCCGCAGCGCCGCCAGCGCGCTGCGCGGCATTCGCCACTGGTTCGCGACCCGCTGGAGCGGCTCGCCGGACTACACGGCGCGCATTCCCGCACTGGACATGTCTTTCACGGTGCCCATGGACACGATCTTCTCGTGGCACCTGGCCAAGTACCGTGCCTACGAGCCCAACATCAGCAACTGGATGCTGGGCCGGGCGACTGGGGCACGTGACGCCCTCTACGTCGATGTCGGGGCGAATTTCGGGTGGTACACCTGCTTGCTGGCCCGTCACGGCGGCCCGGGAGCGAAGGTGGTCGCCTTCGAACCGGCGCCGGCCACACTGGCGCGGCTGCGTCGCAACATCCAGGACAACCGCTGCGAAGACCACGTCGAAGTCGTCGCCAAGGGCGTGGGCCGCGAGAGCGGCACGGCACACCTGCACCACGCACCCGACGCCAACCCCGGCATGCACTCCTTCCTGCCCATGCAGCACGTCGGCGGAGATCTGGGCGGTGAAGACCTGCCGATCGTCACGCTCGACGAAGCCCTCGCGCACTACGCCGGCCGCACGGTCGAACTGCTCAAGATCGACGTCGAGGGCTTCGAGCAGGAGGTGCTCCTGGGAGCTACGAAAACGTTGGCGCGCACGCGCGCGCTCATCCTCGAATACTCGCCCGCCTTCCTGCGCAAGGCGGGCCACGATCCCCGCGCGTTGCCCCAGCTGTTGGCCGACGCGGGCTTCACGCTCCACGAGCTCACCGCAGGCGGCGATCTTCTACCACTCACCGTTGACGCCATCCTCGCCAAGGCACCAGGCGACAACCCGGACTTCTTCCAGTTCGATCTGGTGGGTCTGAGGGGCTGAGGCAGTGCGGTCTGGTGACCTGATGACGGCATTCGTTTGCCGTGCACCACCCGTGTCCGCCGCGCCCGGAAAAGCCGGTTGACTGCGTTCTGAGCGGGATTCCGACAGCGCCAGTCAGCGGATTCCGACGGGGAACTGCTGTCATGGCTCGGTAACCTTGGCGCCTGAATCATCAGCCGAGGAGGTTGCTCCCATGGATTTCGACGATCTCGCGCTGGAATGGTCGCGCGCCGATTCACTGTCGGCGCCGACCGTCCTCGCCTCCCTGCTCGGCTACGACACCGAACAGCTGCGGAAGTTGCGCGCCAGCGTGGCGCGTCATCCGCAGCTCGGTATGGCGATCCGAGTCATCGACGACTACAGCGCCTTCCGAGAAGCTCGCCTGAAGCTGGAGCAGGCGCGCGACGCGGCGGCACAGATGAGCGTGACGGCGCAGGATCTGGCCGTTTCAGTGGCACAGGCTCCGGCAGCCGCACGTGCGTCGGTGGAACGCGCCAACGATGCGCAGGAAGCTGCAGAGGCAGCGCTGGACCGCGCGCATTCGCCGCGACAGAAGATCGAGGCCGCGGTGGTTCTGGAGCTGGCCATGAACGCCGTGCGTCAGGCGCATGAAGTGGCCGAGGCCGCCGACCGGCTCACGGCGTCGATGGAATCGATGTTGATTAGCACGCAGCAGCAACGGCTCCCGCCCAGCCTGGGGTCACACGGCAAGCCCGGGCGCCAGCTTCAGTAGCAGCCCAGCACGAGCGGCATGGGTGTTGTTGAACCGGCCCATAGCGACAAGCATCGACGCGTCGGGCATGACGCCGGCTTCGCTGTCGGCAGGCGCCTTGACAAAGACCATGAACCGCATGGGATCTCCGTTGGAGTGATGGACGCAACCTGCGCCCTGCATTCCCACGATGACCCGGCGGGGCCGGCATCGACATCCGGCCCGAAGAAGCCTCAGACGTTGAACAGGAAGTTCAACACGTCCCCATCCTTGACGACGTACTCCTTGCCTTCGCTGCGCATCTTGCCCGCGTCCTTGGCGCCGTTCTCGCCCTTGAAGGCGATGTAGTCGTCGAAGGCGATGGTCTGCGCGCGGATGAAGCCGCGTTCGAAATCGCCGTGGATGACGCCGGCGGCCTGCGGCGCGGTGTCGCCGATGCGGATGGTCCAGGCGCGCACTTCCTTGACGCCTGCAGTGAAGTAAGTCTGCAGCCCCAGCAGCTTGAAGGCGGCGCGGATCAGGCGGTCGAGGCCTGGCTCTTCCTGGCCGATCTCGGCGAGGAACATGCGCTTGTCTTCGTCGCTCATGTCGGCCAGTTCAGCTTCGATCTTGGCGCAGATCGCCACCACGGGTGCGTTCTGCTTCGCGGCGTATTCGCGCAGGCGGTCGAGGTAGGGGTTGTTCTCGAAGCCGTCCTCGCTCACGTTGCCCACGAACATGGCGGGCTTGGCGGTGATGAGCGTGAACGACTTCACCAGCGGCAGCTCTTCCTTGCTGAACTCCAGCGCCCGCACGGGAATGTTCTCGTTGAGCGCCTTCTGGCAGCGCTCGAGCAGGCCGACCAGCTTGATCGCGTCCTTGTCGCCGGAGCGCGCGGTCTTGGTGTGGCGATGCAGCGCCTTTTCGACCGTGGAGAGGTCGGCCAGGCACAGCTCGGTCTGGATGACTTCGATGTCCGAGATCGGGTCGACACGGCCGGCCACGTGGATCACGTTCTCGTCGTCGAAGCAGCGCACGACGTTGACGGTGGCGTCGGTTTCGCGGATGTGGGCCAGGAACTTGTTGCCCAGCCCTTCGCCGGTGCTCGCGCCGGCCACCAGGCCGGCGATGTCGACGAATTCGACGATGGCGGGCACCACGCGCTCGGGCTGCACGATGTCGCTGAGCGCCTTCAGGCGCGGATCGGGTACCTCGACGACGCCGACGTTGGGCTCGATGGTGCAGAACGGATAGTTTTCAGCCGCGATGCCGGCCTTGGTCAGCGCGTTGAAGAGAGTGGACTTGCCCACGTTGGGCAGGCCGACGATGCCGCATTGGAGGCTCATGGTCGGGGGGCTTTCAGGGAAGGCGGAGAGAAGGGGCCGCGGAAACCGCGAACGGCGGCGAACCGGCGATTTTACCGGCCGCCCCGCCGGGCATCGCGCAGCATGAAGAGGTACAGGCCTTCGACTTTCTCCCGCGCCCACGGCGTCTTGCGCAGGAAGCGCAGGCTCGACGACACGCTGGGTTCGTGCGTGAAGCAGCGCACGGGGATGCGGCGGCCCAGTTCGTCCCAGCCGTAATGCGCCACCAGCGCGTTCACGATGGCCTCGAGCGTGACGCCGTGCAGCGGGTTGCGCGGCTGGGCCGGCGGCGCGGGGTCAGCCAGGGCGGGCAGCTCGTCGGGCATCGTCATTCGAACACGTAGTCGGCGCGCACGGCCTGGCCCACGCGCAGCACGCGGTCCACCCCCTCGATCACGATGGCATTGGTGCCGAAGGTGATGCGGCCGTCCATGCGGGCGTTGGCGCGGTAGGTGCGCAGCATGTCGCCCACTTCGGGGCTGCTCTGGGCGGTGGCGGGGTCGATGTCAGGGATGGGGCAGCGCACGCAGGGCTTGACCGGGCGCAGCGTGGCGGCGCCCTCGCCCGTGTCCACGGTGAACAGGTCGAGCCGGTCCTCGTCGTGCGCCTCGACGCCAGCCAGCACGATGTTGGGCCGCAGGCGTTCCACGCCCACGGGCTGGCCGCCGGGCAACCGGCCCGCGGCGGCCAGGCGCTCATTGAGCCCGGCGACCGAAGCCTCGCTGGTCACCAGGACCGGATAGCCGTCGTTGAACTGGTTGAACGCTTCGGCATCGCCCGTCCACTTGCGGCTGGAGGGGCGCTTGAATTCGGGGTCGAACCGCACCAGGCGCAGCTTGCGGCCCAGGAAATCGCTGAACCACTGGGCGGCCACATCGCCCATGTCGTAGGCGGCGACCTCGTCATCCCATATCTTCACGCGCACGGGCTCTTCGACTTCGTTGAGGGAGATGTGCAGCGCCAGCATGCCGGGCGCGCGCAGCACCATGTCGAAGTGCTTGAGCTGCGGGCGGATGAGCTGCATGCGCGGCAGCTCGCGCTGGGTGACGAACACGCCGGCCTCGTCCACCAGCATCCAGGCGCGGTCGAATTCGAGCCCGGTTTCGGTCAGCACGGCCTCTCGCACCTCCACGCCCGCGCAGGACTTGATGGGGTAGACGAACAGGCGGGCGATGGTGGCCGTCACGTCATTCACTGCGTCACTCACTTGAAAAGTCCTTTCAGTTTCTCGCGGGCTTTGTCCTTCAGCGCGTCCTTCTTCTCCTGCGAATCGAGGCCGAGCTTTTCTTCCAGCTTCTGCTTCACCGCCTCCTTGGCGATGGCGCCGCCCACGGCCGACCACTGCACCTGGTACTGCATGGCATCGAGCGGACCCGTGAGACGCACCGGCAGGCGCACGCCTTCGAGCGCCGACAGCTCGGCGCCGCCCTGGCCCCTGGAGGTGTCGGTCACGGTGACGAAGGCGGTGTAGTCGATGGCCGAGCGCGGGATGTCGATCTGCCCCTCGCCGCCCACGCGCAGGTAGGGGCTCTTGGCGGCCAGGTCGCTGCTGCGCGCGATGCCCTGGGCGATGGTGAAGCTCATCGCGATCTCGGAGAAATCGGTCTGCGCGGTGGCGCTGGCCTTCTCATAGTCGTCTTTCCTGAGCGCCAGCGCCGCCTTGGCCTTGCGGCCGAGTTCGGCCAGATTGAAGCCCTTGACGGCGCCATCGCGCAACTGGACGGCAGCGCGGCCGGCCAGTTGCGACTTGAGCTGGCCCACGGTCTGCCCGCGCGTGTTCAGGTCGAACTCGAGCCGACCGGTACCGCGCACCGTGTCGCGGCCCGACAGGTCGGCCATGGCCTGCTCGATGCGGATGTCGCTGGCCGTGGCGGCGATTGCCAGACGCGATGCGGCGGCCTCGGCGCGCGCGCGGCCTTCGATGCGGCCGCTCCACACCCGCGCGCTGAACGGCGCGGCGTCGAGCGCCCGGCCGTCGCCCTTGAGCGTGACGGCCATGTCGGAGAAACGGACGCCGTTGGCCACCAGCGTGCCCAGCCTGGCCTGCACGGTGCCCTTGAGCAGCGTGACCGGGCGCAAGTCCACCGGCGCGGCGTCGCCGCTGGCCGCGGCCGGGCCGCCCCTGGCCGGCGCGGCAGGGACCGATGCGGCGGCCACTGCCGCTGGCGCGGGCGCCCCCGCGCGCAGCGCATCGAGGTCGAGCGATTGCAGTTCGGCCCGGGCATCGATGGTTCCGGTGTCGATGGCGTATCGGCCGCTGGTGGAGATCGGGCCGTCGTTGCCCGGCGCGCGCCAGCGGCCCTGCAGTTGCCAGTCGGCGCGGCGGGGCGAAGCCGCGGCCGTGCCCTGCAGTTCCAGCGTCTGCGCACCCAGGCCGGGCAGCGCGGCTTCCAGCGCGAGCTTGAGGCCCTGCACGGTGGTGGTGTGGCTCTCGGCCGCGTAGGCCGTGCCGGCCAGGCCGATCTCGGCGCGCGCCACCCGCACGTCGGCCGCCGTGCCCCTGAACGACAGGCTGGATTCGCCCAGCGTGACCACCGTGGCGGCCGGCGCGCCGCCGCGGGCCGGCTGGGCCGCCAGACTCAGTTGCGTGCGGCCGGACAGGTCGCCACGGATGGCGGGCTGGGCCAGGTCCAGCGCCAGTTGCAGCTCCACCGGCGTCTGCATGCCCGGCGCGATGCGGCCGGCCTGCAGGCGCTGCAGCGTCACGGTGCCGGCCACGCCGCCGAGGTCGTCCTTCACATGCAGCACGGCGTCGCGCAGGTCGATGCCGGCCACGTCGATCGCTACCGGGCCGGACGGCGCCGCGCCGGCTGCCGCGGCGGGTTCGGGCGGGGCCGGCGCGAGCAGGTCGTCCAGGTTGCTGCGGCCACGCGCGTCGCGCAGGTAGGCCAGGCGCACGCCATGCACGCTGACACGGCCTGCACGCACCTCGCCGCGCAGCAGGGGCAGCAGTTCCAGTGCTACGTCGGCGCTGGCCACGGCTGCGAATTCGCCCGCGCGGCCGGGGCCCGACAGCCGCACGCCCTGCGCCGACAGCGCCAGGCGCGGCCACATCCGCAGTGCCAGCGGGCCATCGATGGCCAGTTCGCGGTCGTAGTGCGTACGCATCCATTCGATGGCCTGCGGCTTGTAGCGGTTGGCATCGAAGGTGGCCACGAAGACGGCCAGCACCGCACCGGCCAGCAGCAGCACGCCCAGCACGATGGCGAGCGTCCAGGCAAGGGGGCGTTTGAGGGAGGTCATGCGATGTCGGACGAAAGACTGCCACGGTGTGCCGGACATCGGCGCAGCCGTCCCGCACGATTGTGCCGCCTCCTACAATGCCCCGATGGTTTCGAATGTGGACATTTGCATCCGCGGCGCGGGCATCGTCGGCCGTACCGTGGCCCTGCTGCTGGCACGCGAGCGCTGGCGCGTGGCGCTGGTGGAAGCCCCGGCCGAACCCCAGGCCCGGCCCGACGTGCGCGCCTACGCGCTCAACGCTGCCTCGCGCGCCCTGCTGCAGGAACTGCGCGTGTGGCCCGACGAGACGCTGGCCACACCCGTGCTCGACATGGTGGTGCACGGCGATGGAGGCGGCACGGTGCATTTCTCCGCCGGCCGGCAGCAGGTCGAGGCCCTCACCTGGATCGTCGACGTGCCCGCGCTCGAGGAGCGCCTGGCCGCTGCCGTGCGCTACCACTCGCACATCGACGTGGTGCACGAGCCCGCGCCGGCCCGCCTGACGGTGGTGTGCGAAGGCCGGGCGAGCCAGACGCGTGCCGAGTTCGGCGTCGAGTACGACGTCACGCCTTACGCACAGAGCGCCATCGCGGCGCGCCTGCTGTGTGAAAAACCGCACGCCCAGGCGGCCCGGCAATGGTTCGAAGACCGCTCGGTGCTCGGTTTGCTGCCGCTCGGCGGACCGGGCGGGAACTCGGTGGCGCTGGTGTGGTCAGTTCCGAAGGATCGGGTGGCGCAATTGCTGGCGCAAGACCCGGCGGCCTTCGCGGCCGCGCTGCATCAGGCCAGCCACGGCGAGCTGGGCGCGATCGAACTCGCGTCCGAACGCGTGGCCTGGCCCCTGCAGCGCGCCATGGCCAGCCGCTGGGTGGGCCGCACGGCGGCCGGCGCGTTCGCGCTGGCCGGTGATGCGGCGCACAGCATGCACCCCTTGGCCGGCCAGGGACTCAACCTCGGGCTGGCCGATGCGGCCGAACTGGCGAAGGTGATGCACGAGCGCGCCTTCTGGCGAGGCCCCGATGACGAACGCCTGCTGCGCCAATACGCGCGGGCCCGCGCTGCCGGCGTGCTGCCGATGACGCTGGCCACCGATGGGTTGCAGCAATTGTTTTCGCGCGACGACGGGCCGCTGCCCGGGCTGCGCAACTGGGGCATGAAGGGATTCGATCAGAGCGGCTGGATCAAGCGGCAGGTGGCGCGGCAGGCGATGGGCCTGCGCTGAAGCCACCGGCGCGCGAGACGGGCGCTGCGACCGCCGGCACGGTGCCGGCACTGGATATCGGGCTACAAGACACCATGAAGAAACTCCACCAACGACTCGTCCTGGCCTGCGCGGCCTTCGCCTTCAGCGTCGGCGCGCTGGCCAACGAGGCCGTGATCCGCAAAAACCTGGCCGAGCGCCTGCCGCGCATGCCGTCCATCGACGAAGTGGTGCCCGCGCCCATGCCCGGCCTGTTCGAGGTACGCGTCAACGGCTCGGAAATTTTCTACACCGACGCCCAGGGCAACTTCCTCATCCAGGGCAACCTGATCGACACCAAGGAACAGCGCGACCTGACGGAGGAGCGCATCGCCAGGCTCACCGCGGTCGACTTCGCTTCGCTGCCCGTCAAGGATGCGTTCACCATCGTGCGCGGCAACGGCAAGCGCAAGCTGGCGGTGTTCGAAGACCCCAACTGCGGCTACTGCAAGCGCTTCGAGCGCGACCTGCAGAAGGTGGACAACGTCACGATCCACATGTTCCTCTATCCCATCCTGGGCCAGGACTCGGTCGAGAAAAGCCGCGCCATCTGGTGCGCCAAGGACAAGGGCCGCGTGTGGCAGGACTACATGGTGCGCGAGGCCGCCATCCCGCCCGTGAGCGGTGCCTGCGATCCGGCCGCGCTGCAGCGCAACGTCGAGTTCGGCCGCAAGTACAAGATCACCGGCACGCCCACGCTGATCTTCTCGGACGGCACGCGCATCCCCGGCGCCATCAACGCCAGCCAGGTCGAAGCGCAACTCGCCAGCTCCAGCAAGTGATGGCGGGGCGCGCACAGGGCGCCGCGGCGCTGCACTACCGCGTCGAGATCGGCAGCACGCACGAGCACCTGCTGCACGCCAGCCTGCGCATCGATCATCCGCAGGCTGTCACCGAGCTGTCGCTGCCGGTCTGGATTCCGGGCAGCTACCTGGTGCGCGAGTTCTCGCGCCACCTGCAGCGCCTGGTGGCGCGCCAGGGCCGCCACGAGCTGACCGTGGAGCAGATCGACAAGGCGCGCTGGCGCGTACAGGCCGACCCATCCAAACCGCTCGAACTGTCGTGGGAGGTGTACGCCTTCGACAACTCGGTGCGTACCGCCTGGCTCGACGAGAGCCGCTGCTTCTTCAACCCGACCAGCGTGTGCCTGCGCGTGGAAGGCCAGCAGGGCGGCCTGCACGCCATCGAGCTGCCCCCGCCCCGCCTGCCGCGTGGCACGCCGCGCTGGGAACTGGCCACCGGGCTCACGCCAGTCTCCGTCGATTCGCGCGGCTTTGGCAGCTATGTGGCACAGGACTATGACGAGCTGGCCGACTGCCCCGTCGAGATGGGCGCGTTCTGGAGCGGGCGCTTCAAGGCCGGTGGCGTGAACCACCGCTTCGTCGTGGCCGGTGCGCCCGCCTCGTTCGACGGCGAGCGCCTGCTGCGCGACACGCGCCGCATCTGCGAGGCGCAGATCCGCTTCTGGCACGGCTCGCGCCGTCCGCCGTTCAAGAGCTACGTGTTCCTGCTCAACGCCGTCAACGATGGCTACGGCGGGCTGGAACACCGCAACTCCACGGCGCTCATCTGCGACCGGCGCGACCTGCCCCGCCTGGGCGATGCGCGCAGCACCGACGGCTACACCACGCTGCTGGGCCTGGTCAGCCACGAGTACTTCCACACCTGGAGCGTCAAGCGCCTGCGGCCGGCCGAGTTCGAGCGCTACCGCTACGACGCCGAGAACTACAGCCAGCTGCTGTGGTTCTTCGAAGGCTTCACCAGCTACTACGACGACCTGTTCCTGCGGCGCACCGGCCTGATCGACGACGCCACCTACCTGCGCCTGCTGTGCAAGACGGCCAACCAGGTGCTGCAGACGCCAGGGCGCTTCGTGCAGTCGGTGGCGCAGGCCAGCTTCGACGCCTGGGTCAAGTACTACCGCCAGGACGAGAACACGCCCAATGCCACCGTCAGCTACTACACCAAGGGCGCGCTGGTGGGTCTGGCATTCGACCTCACGCTGCGCGCCGAAGGCCGCGGCACGCTCGACGACGTGATGCGTGGGCTGTGGCAGCGCTGCGCCGCCGGCCCGATGACCGAGGCCGACTTCGCCGCCGTGCTCGAAGATGTGGGCGGACGGGCGTTCACGCGCGAGATCGCGGCCTGGGTTCACGGCACCGACGAGCTGCCGCTGCGCCCGCTGCTGGAAAAGCACGGCGCCCAGGTGCATGACGATCCGGCGCAGATGGCGCAGGCGCTGGGCCTGCGCGTGACCGAAGGCCAGGCCGTGCAGGTGAAGATGGTGCTGTCCGGCGGCGCCGGCCAGCAGGCCGGGCTGGCCGCCGGCGACGAATGGCTGGGCATCGAGCTGCCTGCGCGCCGCGGCGCCGAGCCGCAGGGCTGGCGCATCGGCCGGCTCGACGACATCGCGCTCTACGCGGGCACGGCCGCGCGCCGCATCACCGCCGTCGTCGCGCGCGACAAGCGCCTGCTGCGACTGCCGCTCGAACTGCCGCAGGGCGCCACCACGTGGCGGTTGTCGGCGCGCGATGCCAAGGCATTGGGCGGCTGGCTGGACTGAGCGGCCTTCCGGTCGTCGGGGCGTTCAGCGCGCCCGCAGGTCCAGCACGCGCTTGGCCTTTCCCATGCTGCGCTCCATGCTGCCCTCGGGCCGCACCTCGACGCGCGCGGTCGTGCCCACGTAGGCCTTGATGTCGTGCTGCAGGTCGACCACGGCCTGCCGCGCGGCGGGCGTGTCGTGCGAGAGGCCGGCGCGCACTTCCACCACCACGGCCAGCGAATCCATGGCGCCTTCGCGCGAGAGCACGCACTGGTAGTGCGGCGCCAGCGCCTGCTGGCGCAGGATGAGCTCCTCGATCTGCGTGGGAAACACGTTCACGCCGCGCACGATCATCATGTCGTCGCTGCGGCCGGTGATCTTTTCCATGCGGCGCATGGTGCGCGCCGTGCCTGGCAAGAGGCGTGTGAGATCGCGTGTGCGGTAGCGGATGATGGGCAGGGCTTCCTTGGTCAGGCTGGTGAAGACCAGCTCGCCCATCTCGCCGTCGGCCACGGGCTCGCCAGTGGCCGGATCGACGATCTCGGGAAAGAAATGGTCTTCCCAGATGGTGGGGCCGTCCTTGGTCTCCACGCACTCGTTGGCCACGCCGGGGCCGATGACTTCCGACAGGCCGTAGATGTCCACCGCGTCGATGCCCATGCGCCGCTCGATCGCCGCGCGCATGTCGTTGGTCCAGGGTTCGGCGCCGAAGATGCCCAGGCGCAGGCTGGTGCTGGCCGGATCGATGCCCTGGCGTTCGAACTCGTCGGCCATGGCCAGCATGTAGCTGGGCGTGACCATGACGATGTCGGGGCGGAAGTCGTTGATCAGCTGCACCTGGCGTTCGGTCTGCCCGCCGCCGAAGGGCACGACGGTGAGGCCCAGCTTCTCGGCGCCGTAGTGCGCGCCCAGGCCGCCGGTGAAGAGGCCGTAGCCGTAGCTCACGTGCACCAGGTCGCCGGGCCGCGCGCCCGCCGCGCGCAGGCTGCGCGCCATGCAGTGCGACCACATCTCGATGTCGTTGCGGGTGTAGCCCACCACCGTGGGCTTGCCGGTGGTGCCGCTGGAAGCATGCAGGCGCACGCACTGCTCGCGCGGCACGGCGAACAGGCCGAACGGGTAGTTGTCGCGCAGGTCGGCCTTGGTGGTGAACGGGAACTTCGCCAGATCGGCGAGCGAGCGGCAGTCGTCGGGATGCACGCCGGCCGCGTCGAACTTGGCCCGGTAGACGGGCGAATTGCGCCACGCGTGCGAGAGCGTGGCCTTCAGGCGCTTGAGCTGCAGCGCGCGCAACTCGTCGGTGGATGCCCGCTCGATCGGCTCGAGCGCAAAGCTGGCGGTCATGGGGATGGCTCCTCGTGGAAGACGGTGCCCTGGATCTGCGCGCTCTTGCCGCGCAGCAGCGCCACGGTTTCGCCGCGCTGATTGGTCACGCGCATGTCGTAGATGCCGTGCCGGCCCGACAGCACCTGCTCGGTGCCCTCGCAGGTCAGCACGTCGCCCAGCTCGCCCGGGCGCAGGAATTCGATGCTGCCGCCGGCGGCCACCGCCGCGCGGTTGTAGCTGTTGCACGCGAAGGCGAAGGTGGAATCGGCCAGCGTGAAGATGAAGCCGCCGTGGCAGATGCGGTGGCCGTTGAGGTGAAGCTCGCGCACTTCCATGCGCATGACGGCGCGGCCCGGCGAGCACGACACCAGCGCCATGCCCATGGTCTCGCGCGAGGCGCGGTCGTCCGCGAACATGGCCTCACCGACGCGGCGCGCGCGTTCGTCGGGCGTCAGCGGGGCGGCCATCATTCGCCCCTGAAGCGCGGCGCGCGCTTCTCGAGGAAGGCGGTCACGCCTTCGATGTAATCGTGCGTGCGTCCCAGCGCCGACTGCATGTCGCGCTCGGCATCGAGCTGTTCGTCCCACGTGCGCGTGGCGCCCTCGCGCATGAGCTGGCGCGTGGCCACCAGCGCGCGTGTCGGCATGGCGGCCAGCCGTTCGGCCAGCGACAGCGCGGCCTGCACGCACTGCGCGCCGTCGCCGTCCACCACCTCCCACACCAGGCCCCACTGTTGCGCCTGCACGGCGGTGAGCTTGTCGCCCGTGATCGCCAGGCCCAGCGCGCGCGCCAGGCCCACGCGCTGCGGCAGCAGCCAGCTGCCGCCCGCATCGGGAATCAGGCCGATGCGGCTGAACGCCTGGATGAAGCTGGCGCCGCTGCTGGCGACCACCAGATCGCAGCTCATCGCCAGCGACGCCCCGGCACCGGCCGCCACGCCGTTGACGGCCGCCACCGTGGGCACGCGCAGGCCCATGAGGCGACGCGCCGTGGGGTTGAAGTTCTGCTCGATCACGGGGCCGGGGTCGGCCCGCTCCACCAGGCCGGGGCCGGGCGCGAAATCGAACTCGGACAGATCGGCGCCCGCGCAGAAGCCGCGGCCGGCGCCAGTGATCACCAGCGCACGGATATCTGCGTCGGCCTCGGCGCGGTCGCAGGCGGCGCGCAGATCCTCGTGCATCTGTCGCGTGAAGGCGTTGAGCGCCTGCGGCCGGTTGAGCGTGGCCACGGCCACGGCGCCATGCACCGCATACGTGACGGCGGGTTCGGTCATCGGGCTTGTCTCCTTCAGGACGCAGCTGCGCGTCCTGCGGGAAATCTAGCATCAACGCATCGATAACCGACCACTCGGTTGGCGAATTCTTGCTTGGGTTTTCCCGTAGCAGCGGCGGATCGGAAATGTTCATGAGCTGATGGCAGCGGCTTGCTCGTTCGCCGCATATGCATCCTCGGAATGCTTGGTTGGCCCGTCGTCGTGTTCAACCAAGAATGGACTGATCGACGGTGATCCGCGTGCTTGCTTGACCGTCATCCGCTTCCGTTCAGACGCCGCACGCGCGCCCCACGACGCCATGTCTTCCACCGCCACCCCCTCCGCCATCGCCTTCGGTTCCTCGATGGTGCCGATTGCCGGCACGCCTCTGGCACTGGGCCCGCGCGACGCGCAGTTGCGCGCGCAGGTGCTGCACCAGGTGGGGCTGCTGCACGAGCGCGGCGCGCTGCAGGGCGGCGCCGCCAACATCGCCGTGCGGCTGGAAGACGCCGACGGCCACGTCCTGATCACCGCGCGCGGCCTGCCACGCGACCTTGGTCCGGAGGACTTCGGCGTCGTCACCTTCGACGGCGAGTTCGTGGCCGGCCGTCTCGGCAAGGGCATCCGCTCGGTCATCGGCATGCATCTGCTGGCGCTGTCGCGGCCGGGCACGCGCATGTCGATCCACTCGCACTCGCCCTACGCCACCGCCTTCGCCGTCGCGCACCGGCCGATCCCGCCGCACTACGAGCCGCTCTACAACCGTGGCCAGCGCGTGGAGATCCCGGTGACCCGCTTCGGCGAGCGCGACAACGGCGACCTGGTTGCGCAGATCGGCGCACTGCTGGCCGAGCATCCGGACACGCGCGCCGTGCTGCTGGCCAATCACGGTGTACTGGCCTTCCACGAAAGCGTGGCGCAGGCAGCCGACCTGCTCGCCAGCATCAACGACGCGGCCGCCGTGTTCATCCACGCCCAGGCCCTGGGCGGCGCCCAGCCCATGGCGCGCGCCTGAAGGCGCGGCCTTCCCCCTCCCCCGAACCCGAAAGACAACATGGAAATCCTCTGGTACATCGTGAACCGCGACGGCCGCTATCCGTGGGACCCGAAGTGGTCGCGCGCGGTCGACATCAACTACCTCAAGGCGCTCGCCTCCACGCTGGACGCACGCGGCTATTCGGGCGCGCTGTTCGCCACGCAGCCCTCGGGCGGGCTCGACCCGTTCGTCACGGCGGCCACGCTGGCCTCGGTGACCACGCGCGTGCGCTTCCTGCTGGCGGTGCATCCGTCGGTCTTCACGCCGACGCAGCTGGTCAAGCACGTGACCACGCTCGACCAGCACACGGGCGGACGCGTGCTGCTCAACATCGTCAACGGCCACACCTCGTTCGCCGCCGCTGGCGTGCACCTGGACCATGACGAGCGCTACCGCCGCTGCGACGAGTTCCTGGAGATCTACCGCCGCGTGATGGCAGGCGAACGTGTCGATTTCGACGGCGAGTTCCTCAAGGTGCAGGGCGCCGAGGCCGAGTTCCCCTCGCTTCAGCGCCCCTACCCGCCGCTGTGGTTCGGCGGCTCGTCGGACATCGCCATCGACGTGGCCGCGCGTCACGTCGACACATATCTGACCTGGGGCGAACCGCCCAGGCAGACGGCCGAGACCATCGCCCAGGTGAGCGCGCGCGCCGCCGCCTACGGCCGCAAGCTGCGCTACGGCATCCGCCTGAACCTGATCGTGCGCGACACCGACGACGAGGCCTGGGCCGCTGCCCAGCAGATGCTGGACGACACCAGCGACGACACCATCGCGCGCGTGCAGGCCAACAACCGCAAGCAGGATGCCGTGGGTCAGGTGCGCCAGACGGCCCTGCACGGCGGAGAGCGGCCGCGCCACGCGCGAGACCTGGAAATCCACCCCGGCCTGTGGTCCGGCTTCGGCCTGCTGCGGCACGGCCCCGGCCTGGCGGTGGTGGGCGGGCCGCAGACGGTGGCCAGGGTGCTGCTGGAATACCGCGCGCTCGGCGTCGAGGCTTTCATCGTCTCGGGCAATCCGCTGATCGAGGAAGCCCACCGCTTCGCGGACCAGGTGATGCCGCTGCTGCCTCTGGAGAAATCCTGGCAGGCCGGGCAGGGCGAGCCGCGTCCCTACGCCTGGGGCAAGACCCCGCGCAGCGTGCTCGACATCGCGCGCGAAACCGAGAGCGCGTAAGCAAACGACGCAAGGCCGGCGCGCAAGCGCCGCCGATTCCATTTCTTCCAACGACGACCGTCATCCAGAGCCATGTCCAGCATCCACCGTCCCTCACGCCGCGCGCTTTTGCAACTCGCCGCCACGTCGGCCGCCCTCGTCGCGGCGCCACGCGTCTTCGCGGCCGACCCCGTGAAGCTGCGCGTGGGCGCGCCGCACGGCTCCATTCCGGGGGTGAAGACCGCCATCGAGGAAGGCCTGTTCGCACGCGAAGGGCTGGACATCTCGCTCGTCACGCTGGCTGGCGGGCCCAACATCCTCACCGCCGTGGTCGGCAATTCGCTGGAGATCGGCTTCGCCGACCTGTTCGCCTGGGTCGGCGCGCTGGACAACGGCTTCGATCTCGCCTTCCTGCAGTCGGCCAACGGCCGCGGCAATTCGGACTTCATCATCGCCTCGGCCCGCTCGGGCGTGCAGTCGCCGCGCGACCTCAAGGGCAAGAAGATCGGCGTGGCCGCGCATGCGCAGAGCAAGCTGCGCGTGACGCTGTACCTGGAACGCTTCGGCCTCAGCGCCAGCGACGTGCAGTTCATCGTGATCAACCAGCGCGACACGGTGGGCGCGGCGCTGCACAACGGCCAGATCGACGCGGCCATCGCGGCCGACCCGAACGTGGCGCAATGGGAACAGCAGTTCAAGGTGCGCATCCTCGAAGGCCGGCCCTGGGAACAGATTCCGGCCACGGCCACCACCGCCGGCTTCTTCTCGCGCCGCGACTGGGTGGGCGCCAACGCCGGGCACGCCACGCGCTTCGTGCGTGCCGCACGTGAGGGCGCAGCCCGCTACAACGGCTACACCGCCGAGCAGAAGGCGCGCATCTCGCTCAAGTACGACAAGGTTGACCTTTTCGCGGTGGAGCGCGAGGTGCCCGGCACGATCAAGCGCATGGACGACGCCAACGCCGCGCATTCGGGGCCGATCGACCTGGCCGCCACCGGCGAATGGCTGCAGGTGGCGCAAAAGCACGGCACGGTGAAAAAGGCCATCGACCTGCGCCCGCTGCTGCTGCCCACGGCCACGGCCACGCGCGTCTGAACCCGTCCCCGGACCCGTAGCCATGACGCAAAGCGCATCGCAGGCCTTCGCCATCTCGGTGGACGACGCCTCGTACGCCTACCAGGGCCGCAACGGCCGCGTGCAGGCGCTGCAAGGCGTGTCGCTGCGGATACGGCACGGTGAGTTCGTGGCCATCGTCGGCCGCTCGGGCTCGGGCAAGTCGACGCTGCTGCGCCTGATCGGCGGACTGCTGCGCGCGAACAGCGGGGCGGTACACGTGCACGGCGCGCCGGTGCTGGGACCGCCGCCGCGCGCGCGCTTCGTGGCGCAGGACTACACGCAGTCGCTGCTGCCCTGGCTGACGGTGGAGAACAACATCCGCTTCGGCTCGCGCCATGCGGTGGATGCCGGCGGGCCGGTGAACATCGTGCCGCACGTGGCCGACCTGGTGGGCCTGGGCCATGCGCTCAGACGTTATCCGCGCGAGCTCTCGGGTGGCATGCAGCAGCGCGTGGCGATCGCGCGCGCCCTGGCCTCACGGCCCGACGTGCTGCTGCTCGACGAGGCCTTCGGCTCGGTCGATGCGCTCAGCCGCGCACAGTTGCAGGACATGGTGCTGCAGCTGTGGCAGCAGCTCGGCTTCACCGCCATCCTGGTCACGCACGACATCGACGAGGCCGCCTACCTGGCCGACCGCGTGGTGGTGATGGACGCACGCGGCCGGGGCCTGGCGGCCAGCCTGCCCATCGATCTGCAGCGACCGCGCCACCAGGTGAGCACGCGCGAATCGACGCGCTATCTCGAATCGCGCCGTGCGCTGCTCGACCACGTGCTGACCCCCGAGCCGGCGCGCGAGACGCGCCTGGCCGCCTGACCGTTTCCCACCGTTCCTTCGCGCATCCAATGCAGACCACCACCGCCGCCGTTTCCGCCACGGGGCCGTCCATCACGGCGGGCAGCGTTGCCGCTGCCCTGGCGTCCCAACCCGCAGTTCCGCCGCACGCCACGGTGGTCCCCGCCACCCGCGCGCAGGCCGATCCACGCCCACCCCTTGCTTTCTTCCGCCGCCGCGCCTTCGGCTGGAGCGCACTGGCGCTGCTGCTGCTGGTGTGGGAAGCGTGGGCCGCCGTCAGCCCCTCGCCCGGCTTGCCCGCGCCCAGCCGCATCGCCACTGTGTGGCTGCATGAAATGCGCCATGGCGAGCTGCCCGCCAACCTCTCGGATACGCTGGTTTCGATGGCATACGGCTATGGCATCGCCGCCGTCATCGGCCTGGTGCTGGGCGTGCTGATGGCGCGCGTGCGCGTGGTGTATGCGCTGCTGGAGCCGCTGGTGGAGCTGATGCGCCCGGTGCCCACCATCGTGTTCATCCCGGTGATCATTCTTTACCTCGGCCTGGGCCGCGAGATGAATGTGTTCGCCATCGTGCTGTCGGCGGTGGAGCCGATCCTGATCGCTTCGTACTCGGGCGCGCGTGCCGTGCCGGCGGCCTTGCGCGACACGGCCGCGTCGTTCGGCCTGTCCGGCTGGCAGACGCTGCGCGAGATCGTGGTGCCGGCCGCCGCGCCGCAGATATTCGTGGGCCTGCGGCTGGCGCTGGCCAGCTCGCTGGTGCTGGCCATCGCCTCGGGAATGATCGCCGGCAATTCGGGCATCGGCTTCTACATCCTCAATGCGCAACAGACGCTGGACATCGCGCGCATGTATGCCGGTGCCGCCACCGTGGCCGCCGTGGGCTATGCGCTCAACTACGGCTTCCTCGCGGTCGAGCGGCACCTGCTGCACTGGCATGCGGCGCACGAGCGGGGCAACGCGAACTGACGCTCGGCACAGCCATGACGACAACATCCACCGACACGCTGGCCGATCTCTGGTACACCCGCTGCCCCGTGCCCACCGCCAGCGGCCTGGCGTTCTCGCAGGGCTGGCTGGGCGAGCGCGCGCAGGCCCTGGGCCTCACGCTGGGCGTGCTGCAGGACGCGCCCGCGCACATCGCCCGTCATCACTACGACCACGCCCTGCCCGGCCTCGTGCGCGAGGGCGGCAACGTGCCGGCCATCGTCGCGCGCGCGAACGGCGCACCCACGTGGCTCATCGGCCTCACATGGATCGACGAGCGCCAGCTCATCGTCTCGCGCGCCGATGAGCCGGTCACCGCCGCCACGCTGGCCGGCCGGCGCATTGCCGTGCCCGGCTGGGCCGCCGAGCGCCACGCCAGCCATCAGCGCGCGATGGCGCTGGCCGGCTTCGAATCGGTGCTGCGCCATGCGGGCCTGGGGCTCGACGCGGTGCAGGTCGTCGACGTTCCGGTCGGCGCCACGGTGCCGCCCGGCAAGCTGCGCGCGGGCCGGCCCGGCACCGGCTGGATGGCGCTGGCGGCCGTGGCCGAAGGCCGCGCCGATGCCGCCTACGTGAAGGGCTCGGGCGGCCTGGCCGCCGCGCGCGCGGCCGGGCTGGTTGCGGCCATCGAAATCGACGCCTTGCCCGAGCGCCGGCTGCGCGTGAACAATGGCACGCCGCGCCCGCTCACCGTGCATGACGAGCTGCTGCAGCACCGGCCCGAATGGGCTGTGGCCTTCCTGCAGGAATCGCTGCGCGCGGCCCGCTGGGCCCGCGAGCACACGGCCGACGTGCGCGCCATCCTGGAGCGCGAGGCCGGTGGCGATGCCGCCGAAGTGCGCGAGGCCTACCGCGATGGCTTCCACGCCGGCTTCGCCCCCGATCTCGATGCCGACCGGCTGGCCCTGCTGCAGGTGCAGGCCGACTTCCTCCATCGCCACGGCTTCACCGGCCACGCCCTGCGCGTGGACGAATGGGTCGCAGCGGGCCCGCTGGCCCAGGCACTGCGCGACGACAGCGGCACCCCCTTAAGAACGCCCTAAGACAAACGCGCCGGCACGGCGTAACCTCGGGCCACTCCCGCCCCGAAGGCCGCTGCATGCCGGAACACGAAGACAAGACGCCCGCGCCCGCCAGGGCCGGTTTCCTTCAATCCCTGGGGCCCGGGCTGGTGACGGGCGCCGCCGACGACGATCCCAGCGGCATCGCCACCTACACCCAGGCGGGCGCGCAGTTCGGCACCGGCATGCTCTGGACCACGGTGCTCACACTGCCGCTGATGGCATCGATCCAGCTGGTGAGCGCGCGCATCGGCTGGGTGACCGGGCGCGGTCTGGCGGCCAACCTTCGAGAGCGCTATCCGGCGCCGCTGGTGGCCGCCGTGGTGATGCTGCTGGTGGTGGCCAACACCATCAACCTGGGCGCCGATCTGTCCGCCATGGCCAGCGCCGCACGCCTGCTGGCCGGTGGCTCCACGCATCTGTGGCTGATCGGCTTCGCGCTGGTGTCGCTCGGGCTGCAGGTGTTCCTGCCGCTGTCGCGCTATTCGCCAGTCCTCAAGGCCCTCACGCTCAGCCTGCTGGCCTACGCGGCCGTGCTGTTCGCCGGCGGCATCGACTGGGGCCGCGTCTTCGCCGACAGCCTGGTGCCGCGCCTGTCGGCTGGCCGCGACTACTGGATGATGATCGTCGCCGTGTTGGGCACCACCATCAGCCCCTACCTTTTCTTCTGGCAGGCCAGCCAGGAGGCCGAAGGGCATGCCCTGCGCGGCGAGGCCGGCCCGCATGACATGGGCACCCGCGACGCCCGTGCCCACCTCAGGCGCATCCGCATCGACACCTGGGCCGGCATGCTGTTCTCCAACGTGATCGCGTTCTGCATCATGCTCACGGCCGCGCTGGCGCTGCACAGCCACGGCATCACGCAGGTGGACACCACCGAGCAGGCCGCGCAGGCGCTGCGCCCGCTGGTGGGCGAGATGGCCTACCTGCTGTTCACCGCCGGACTGATCGGCACCGGCATGCTGGCGGTGCCAGTGCTGGCGGGCTCTTCGGCCTATGCCATGGCCGAGGCACTGGGCTGGCCCGCGGGCCTGGAGAAAACCACGGCGCAGGCGCGCGGTTTCTACGCGGTGCTTATCGCGTCCGTGGTGGTGGGCGTGGCCCTCAATCTCAACGATGTCGATCCGGTGCAGGAGCTGCTCTGGGCGGCCGTGCTCAACGGGATCGCGGCCGTTCCCATCATGGTCGTCACCATGCACATGGCGGCCTCGAAGGCGCTGATGGGCCGCTTCGCGATCGGCCGACGGCTGCGCCTGGGCGGATGGCTGGCCACGGCGCTGATGGGCATCGCTTCGGTGGCGTTCCTGGTCTCGCTCGTGTACTGAGCTTTCCCCCACAATCGGTTTTTTTTGGCAGGAGACTTCACCCATGACCTACGAGAACATCGTCGTGCGCACGGAAGGCAAGGTGGGCATCGTCACGCTCAACCGGCCCAAGCAGCTCAACGCGCTCAACAACGCCCTGATGGACGAGCTGGGCGCCGCGCTCAAGGCCTTCGACGCCGACGACGGCATCGGCTGCATCATCGTGACGGGCAGCGAGAAGGCGTTCGCCGCCGGTGCCGACATCGGCGCCATGGCCACCTACACGTTCTCCGAGGTCTACAAGGGCGACTACATCACGCGCAACTGGGAAACCATCCGCAGCGTGCGCAAGCCGGTGATCGCGGCGGTGAGCGGCTTTGCCCTGGGCGGCGGCTGCGAGCTGGCCATGATGTGCGACTTCATCATCGCGGCCGACAACGCGAAGTTCGGCCAGCCCGAGATCAAGCTCGGCGTGATTCCCGGCGCGGGCGGCACGCAGCGCCTGCCGCGCGCGGTAGGCAAGTCCAAGGCCATGGACATGGCGCTCACCGGCCGCATGATGGATGCCACCGAAGCCGAGCGCGCGGGCCTGGTGTCGCGCGTGGTGCCGCTCGAGAAACTGATGGACGAAGCGCTGGGCGCCGCGCTGCAGATCAGCGAGTTCTCGCAACTGGCCGTGATGGCCGCCAAGGAATCGGTCAACCGGGCTTTCGAAGGTTCGCTCTCGGACGGCGTGATGTTCGAGCGCCGGCTGTTCCACGCGCTGTTCGCCACCGCCGACCAGAAGGAAGGCATGGATGCCTTCATGAACAAGCGCCGTGCCACCTTCAACCACAGTTGAATGCGCCCTGAGCCCGGTGGCGCGGCAGGGCTCTTCTAGCGCGGCGCCGCCAGACGCGCGAGTTCGGCGCGCCAGGCCGCAGCCGCAGCCGCATCCAGCCGCCCGGTGCGCGCCGGTGCATCGGCCGCCAGCGGCTGGTAGCGCCAGCGGTCGGCCTGCAGCTCCAGCGTGCCGAGCACGGCGTCGCCCCGGCGCAGTTCGATGCGCTGCGCGGGCGCAGTCGCATCGGCTGCCACGCCCGGGGGGTCAGCCGACGGCCTGAGGGCACGCAGCAGGTCGGGCAGTGACCCGGCCGCCGAACGATCCAGCGCCAGCACGCCCCCGCCGGGTTGCGCGACGCGCAAGTGCGTCCAGTCGCCGGGCACGGCTGTTCCGACCATGAGGCGCTGGGCGGCCATCGGTGCGGCGGAGCGGGCGGCAGGCGCAGGTGCGGCAGGCGCCGCGACGGGTGCCGGGGGCGCGGATGGCGGCGCCGGACTCGCCGACTCCGCAACGGCCGGGGCTCCGGCCGGCCCACCGAAGGCATCGGCGGCATCGGCCGATGGACTTGTCGGCGCAGATGCAGGCGCAGGTCGTGCCGACTGCATCGCCGGCGCCTCGGCGCGGCGCTGGCGCGAGGCTTCAGCTTCACGCATGTCGCGGGCCGGCCCACGCTCCGCGGCCGATGGAGGCGCCGGCCTGAGAACCGGTGCCGGTGCCGGTGCCGGTGCCGGTGCCGGTGCCGGTGCCGGTGCCGGTGCCGGTGCCGGTGCCGGTGCCGGTGCCGGTGCGGGCGCGGGTGACGACACGGCCGGCGCCACGGGCACTTCGGCCGGCCCGGCGCCAGCCGGTTCGGCCGCGGGCGCTGGCGTGTCCAGGCGCGCATCGGGTACGGGCTCGCCCTGCCACAAGAGGGTGACGAAGCCGGCGACGAGCAGCGTGGCGAAGGCCGCATTCCATGGCATGCCCGTGCCACGGCCGCCGCCCAGCCAGGCGCGCCAGCCGGCCCGCACGGGCGCGGCCGGCGGTGCCACGGCTTCGCGCGCGGCCGACAGCACGGCCGCACGCACGGCGCCGTCGGGACGCAGGTGCGCATCGGGCGCATGGTCGAGCGCTCGCGCCAGACGTGCATCGCGCAACGGGGAGGCGCCAGGCCGATCGGCGCGGTGGGTACTCATGTCCTGGCCTCCAGCACCATCAGGTACGACTGCATGCAGCCACGCAGTTTCTGCAGCGCGTAGCGCAGGCGGCTCTTGGCGGTCTCGAACGGCAGGGCGAGCCGCCGCGCCAGGTCTTCGACCGAGGCGCCGTCCTCGTGGTGCAGCAGGAACGCGGCGCGCTGCGCATCGGGCAGGGCGTCCAGGCAATCCAGCAACTGCTGGCCGGCCGCGCGCCAGAAGGCCACGTCTTCGGTGGCCGGGTGGCTCATGTCGAGCGAGGCCTGCAGCCATTCCATCGGGTCGCTGGCGTCATCCGCCATCTCCAGGGTGACTTCGCGCCCGCTGGTGCGCAGCCGGTCCATGGCCGCGTGGTGGGCGATGGTGAAGGCCCAGGTGCGCCAGCTCGCGCGGCCGCCGCCCTCGTCGCCGCGCGCCACGTAGCCCGCACGCGCCGCGATGATGCGCATCCAGGTGTCCTGGAACACCTCGTCGGCCTGCGCGGCCAGCGGCTGGCCCAGCAGGCGGCGCACGAAGCGCAGCAGCGCACTCTCGTGGCGTGCGTACAGCTCGTCGAAGGCGGCGGTGTCGCCGCGGGCGTAGGCCAGCATCAGTTGGTCGTCGTCGCGCGAAGCGTCGGGCATGCGGGGATTCTCACATCAGCTTGCACGCGCGGCGGGAGGCAGCGGGGTCGATGGGCGGCCAGAAAAAATATTTCGCGCCGCTCGACCCCATCCACAGCCCCTGCCCGTGTCATCCCGCATCACCACCCACCGGAGGATCCGATGACACGTTCCGCACCCCTCGCCCACGCTCCCGCACGCCGCCCGGTCCGCCGGCTGGCCGCGCTGGCCTGCACGCAACTGCTGCTGGCCGCCTGCACGGCACAGGCCCTGACGCCGATGCCGGGGCCGGCCTGGCCCGAACCGAAGCCGCAGCCCCGGCCGCCAGTCGCCATCCAGCCCTGGCCGCCGGTGTTCCACGTACCCGACTTCCAGGCGCCCAGCGCCACCGACTGCCGCCGGCCGATCGAAACCCGCGAGGTGCCCGGCAGCGACGGCGCCGCGCAGGAGGCGCGCGAACTCGAACGCCGGTCCGGCGACGCCCGCCGCTCGCGCGCCGAAGTGATGGCAGCCTCGCCCGCGCCGTCGCCGGCCGCCCCGGCGCTGGCGGCGCCCGCGGGCCGCGCCGCTGCGGCCGAAGACATGGCGGCGGCTGCCGCCCCACCCATCCTGCCGCCCGGCCGCCGCCCGGCGCCGCAACCCCAGCCGCAGCGCCCGCAGGTCACCGCCGGCGTGGTGGACGACAACGCCGACTTCGCCGGCTACCTCGCCTTCCGCGACCGCACGCAGGTGGAACACCGTGCGCGCGATGTGAGCGAGCGCTACCTGCTGGAAGTGAAGGACGCGGCGGGCCGCCCCGTGCCCGACGCCGAAGTGGCCGTGCGCGCGCCGCAGGGCCACGCGATGTGGGCGCGCACCGACACGGGCGGCCGTGTCTGGCTGCATCCGAACGCGTTCGATCCGATGCGCTCGCCGGTCTACGAAGTGGCGGTGCGCCAGGGCACGCAGCAGGCGCGCGGCTTCCTGCGCCGCGGACAGAAGAGCGCGGTCGAAGTGATCCTGAGCGGCGCAGCGCTGCCCGCGCGCGCGCAGCTCGACCTGGTGTTCCTGATCGATGCCACCGGCTCCATGGCCGACGAGATCGGCAAGCTCAAGGCCAGCCTGGCCGACATCGCCCGCGAAGTGTCGCGCCTGCCCAGCCGGCCCGACCTGTGCTTCGGCCTCGTGGCCTACCGCGACAAGGGCGACGCCTTCCTGCTGCGCAGCCACGATTTCACGAACGATCTGGGCGCCTTCCAGGGTGTGCTGGACAAGCTGCGCGCCGCCGGTGGCGGCGACTACCCGGAGGCGATGAACGAGGCGCTGCACGAGACCGTGCACCAGCTCAGCTGGCGCGGCGCGGGCACCACGCGCATGGTGGTGCTGCTGGCCGACGCGCCGCCTCATCTGGACTACGGCGGCCCGCAATACGACAGCGACATGCTGGCCGCCCTGGGCAAGGGCATCAAGGTGTTCGGCGTGGCGGCCAGCGGGCTGGACCGGCAGGGTGAGTACATCCAGCGCCAGATCGCCCAGTACACGGGTGGGCGCTTCGTCTTCCTGACCTATGCCGATGCCGCGCGCCCGGGCAGCAGCGGGCCGGGACGCGAGACGTCGCAGGACGTGTCGGGCTATTCCGTGGAATCGCTCGACCGCCTGATCGTGCGTCTGGTGAGGGAGGAGCTGGGCCGGCTGCCGACGGCCCGCGCTGGCGGCTGAACGCGGGCCCGGCAACGGGGTGCGCCGCCCCGATCGCGCAAGCCCCCGCCGGGGGCTTGCGCGCAACCTGCGGGCGCAGGCTATAATTAAGGGCTTGGCGCTTTAGCTCAGTCGGTTAGAGCGATGGAATCATAATCCACAGGTCCGCGGTTCGAATCCGTGAAGCGCCACCAGATCTCCCGGTCCGTGCCTGCTCCATCAGCGGCGCGGGCTGGCTTTTCCCCTACCCCCTCCCCTGCTGTACAGGCGTCGAGGCGCCGGTTCAGCCCCGTGGGCGCCGGCCGGGTGCGGTGGGCATGTCCGGCGTCCGGTGCGGCCGGACCTGACGAAGGCACGTCGCATCGAAAGGACTCACAGGAATGTCGAAGGAAGACCTGATTGAAATGCGCGGCAAGGTGAACGAGGTGCTGCCCGATTCACGTTTTCGCGTCGTGCTGGACAACGGCCATGAAATCGTCGCCTACGCGGGCGGCAAGATGCGCAAGAACCGCATCCGTGTGCTGGCCGGCGACCAGGTGTCCGTCGAACTCTCTCCCTACGACCTGACCAAGGGGCGCATCAAGTTCCGCCACCTCGCCCGTTCCTGACGAGCCCTGTGCCATCGGGTGCCTGCAAGGCACCCACGCAAGACAAAAGCGGCCCCCGGGCCGCTTTTTCGTTTCCGCCGCCGTGCGCCGCCCGGGTTCAGCCGTCCTGTGCCTCGTCGGACGACGGGCCACGCATCCGGCCTTCATCGCGCGCCGGCGGGCGGCCCGGATGGACGCGGCCCTGCACCCATTCCGGCACCGGGCCGCTGTCGGCGAACAGCTGCCGCGCGAGCTGGGTCAGTGCGTCGTCGATGTCCGCCGGGGTTTCGGGCGCGGACGCATCTTCGGGCGCGCCAGCGCGCGTGGCATGGTCTGGCGGCTGCGCGGGATCGTGCGGCTGGCCGTCGGGCAGCGGGTCGGCGCTCATGGCCGCATCCCGTGCGGACCGGCCGCATGGCGCAGGATCTGGGTCGGCGCCCAGGCGTCGTCGGGCTCGGCGCTGCACGGGCCGTGGGCGAAGAACTGCTCGCCGGGCATCACGTGCGAACGGATGCGAACGCGCTCGAAATCCGGATGGTCGACGTGGATCAGCACCGTGCGCTGGCGCGTGACGTACGGCGAGCGCACCCACACGGCCAGCAGGTTGCGCTCGCGCAGCACTTCGCACAGGTTGACCAGCGGCAGCGCCGCGCCGGGCGAGGACACGGCGCGGCGGGCGCGCGGATCCTCGGCCACATTGAATTCGGCATGCAGCCACGGATCGGCCGGCAGCTCGATGCGCTCGTGCACCAACCGCGCCGGCTCCACGCCGAGTGTCAGGTGCGACAGCGACAGCGCCGCCAGTTCTTCCGATTCATAGCCGTACAACACGCGGTCGCCTGCGCCATGCCACTGGCCGGCGCGTACCGCCGGCTCCATGCAGACCTGTCGCGCGGGCCGCGTGGCCGTGGCCAGGCGGTAGAGCCGCAGCGTGCCGGACGCGCAGCCCGGCGAGCCGCTCATCACGCCCACACCGCCGCCGCCGCGACGCTGAAATCGACCGGCTTGGCACTGCGCGCGCGGCGCAGCAGCCAGGCGTTGAGCACGGGTGCCTCGAGCGCATCGCAGCGGTCCACCCACTTCGTCGCACGCTCGCGGCCGAGCACTTCCACGGCCAGGCCGTGAAGGCTGCCGTCGCGGCTGGACTGGTGCGTGCTGCGCGGACGGGCCTGCATGTGCTGGCGGGCGGCCTGCGCGGGCGGGATGATGTCTTCGGCCAGCCGGGCCACCAGACGGCGCACGGGTTCGTCGATGAAGTCTTCCATGATCATGGTGTCCTGGAAGTCGTTCATCGTCACCAGCCGCTCGATGCTGATCGTGTCTGCGAAATCGTCCATGTCCGTTCCTTCCTTGCCTGTCGTGTGGGCTGCACCGGCCCGCTCGGGGCGGCCGGCTGCGGCGACTTGCCGCACCCGGATCGGCGTCGATCACGGGATGGAAGGAATTCTGCAGAGGGAAGAAGGACTCGGGTTTGTCGGCAACAGTTGTTAATGCTGCCGGCAACCATTGTTATCACACGGGAAACGTTTGTTCATGATTACCGGCCCGCCGTGCCGCGCAGGCCGTTGGCCGGCAGGCAGATGCGGAACTCGGCGCCCTGCTCGGCGCAGTTGAGCGCCGACAGTGTGCCGCCGTGCGCCTGCACGACCGACCGCACGAACGTCAGCCCCAGCCCGGCGCCTTCGATGCGCGGCGCGTGCGGCATATGGGCGCGCCGGAACTTCTCGAACAGGATCTCGGTGTCGCTCACCGGCAGGCCCGGCCCCTGATCGCGCACCGACACGCGCCAGCGCGGCGCCTGGCCCGGATGCAACGGCGGCTCCGGCGCGATCTCGCAGTGGATCGTCGTGCCTTCGGGGGAGAACTTGATTGCGTTGTCCAGCAGGTTCATGAAGGCGCGCGTCATGAGCGAGCGATCGACGTTGCAGACGGCCATGGCCTCGACGGCCTCGTCGTCGGGCAGCTCGATGCGGATGCCGCGTGCCCTCGCGCGCGGCCACACCAGATCGGCGGCCTCTTCCAGCAGCGCGTGCAGGTCGTTCGGCTCGGGCTCGATCCTGCCGGCTTCGGCGCGGGCGAACTGGATGAAATCCTCCGACATATCGAGCGCCGAGCGCGCGTAGCGCTGGATGCGTTCGAGCAGGCGGGCGGTGTCCTGGGCTTCTTCGGCCCCGCGCTGATGCAATTCGATCAGGCTGATGATGGACGACTGCGGCGCGCGCATGTCGTGCGAGATGAATCGCAACGCGTCGTCACGCTGCTTCTGCGCCTCGCGCACGGTGTGGATGTCTACGAGGCTCACGATCCAGCCTTCGGAGGATTTCCCGCCCAGTCCATCACTGGTGCGCGGAATCACGCGCAGCAGGAACTCGCGGCCCTGGCGGTCGATCACTTCCGTGCGGCCCTCTGCAGGCGGATCGGGCGTGAACAGCGCCGCCACGCGCATGCGCGCATCGTCGGCCAGGATGGATTGCCCGATCTCGCCCATGCGCGTGCCTACGACATCGCGCACGCCGGCCGCACGCAGGTAACGCAGCGCGGCCGCATTGGCGATGCGCACGCGGCCCTCGCCATCGACGATGAGCGTCACGTCCGGCACGCTGTCCAGGCTGTCGGCCACCAGTCGCTGGCTGCTGCGCAACTGCTCGATGGCCTCGTGCAGCCGGCCGATGTGGCGCTCGATCATGTCCGAGCCCGGCGGTGCGTCCTGCTGCGACGGAAAAACCGAGTCGTCCATCTCGCCCATCTCGGCCGACAGCGAGCGAACCGCCGTGAAGAGGCGCACGCACACCCACAGGGGCCACGCCACCAGCAGGGCCAGCAGGCCCGCCAGCGGATAGACCTGGATTTCGGTGATTACCGGCAGCAGCGCAGTGGCCGCCAAGGTGGCGACGGCCAGGCCCGCCAGGGCCGCGAGCGCCGCGCCGGTGGACAGGAGCGCCAGCGCCACGCCCGCACCCAGGGCCGGCAGCGCATTGGCCAGTGCGTTCAGGTGCGGCGAGGCGGGCTGCACGTAGCGCTGTTCGAGCAGCGACTGCAGCACTGCGGCGACGACGTCGGTTTCGGGCATGAGCGAATCGCGGCCGGCCACCGGCGTGATGAAGGCGCTGCCCACGCCCGGCGCGGTGCTGCCCACGAGCACGTAGCGGTTGCGGAATTCCTCCGCTGGCACCAGCCCGGCAACCACGTCCACCAGCGGAAAGTGCCTCACGCGCGTCGTCGGGAATGGCACGATCAGCCGGTTCTCGGCCAGCCAGTCGGCGCTGCTGTCATCGGGCAGATGCTGCCAGGGGCGGTCGCTTCCGTCGCCGTTGGACGACGGGAGCCCCACGTCGCCGGCCCCGGTGCGGTAGAGCGCCAGCGCCATGTGGTCCCAGGCCTGGCCGGGCGGACCTTCACGCAGCCAGACGGAACGCGCCACGCCGTCGGCATCGATTTGCACGCGCACGTGGCCGGCCGACTCGGCCGCCGCCGCCAGCAACGGGGCCGGTGGCAGCGGCACCGCCGCGCGCCCGCGCGCACCGGTCATCGGCACCGGCAGCACCACGTTGCGTACACGCGCCACCGCATCGGCCAGTACCCGTTCGTCGGCGCGCGGGGACAGGAAGCGCCGGTTCCAGGGAATCAGCATGCCCAGCACGCGCGGCTGGCCTTCGGCCACGGTATCGAAAAGGCGCTCGTACACCGACTCGCTCCATGGCAGCGGACCAAGCGCATCGAGGCTGGCGTCGTCCAGCGCGATCACCACGATGTCGTCGCGGTGCGGGCGCGAATCGAACAGGCGCAGGCTGTCGGTGAGGGCGAGGTCGGCACGGCCCAGGCCGCCCAGACTGCCGAGCGCGGCGCCCAGGCCCGCCAGCAGCACGCTGAAGACCAGCCAGCGGATCACGGGGAAGCGTTTGGCCAGCCGCAGATGCATCGATGCCTCAGTCAGGGTGTGGCGACTTCCGACGCCGCCTGTTCGAGCCGGTATCCCTGGCTGTACACCGACAGCAGGCGCCAGCCGTGCTCGCTGCGCAGTCGCAACTTGGTGCGCAGGCGCGACATGTGGACGTCGAGGGTACGGGAATCGCTGTCGTCCTGGCGGCGCCAGACTTCATCGCGCAGTTGCTGGCGCGACACCAGCCGGCCGGCCTTGCGGAACATGTACAGCGCAAGGTCGAACTCGCGCTGCTTGAGCTCGATCCGCTCCCCCGCAAGCTCGACCACGCCGGCGCCGGAATCGAAGCGGTAGGCGCCGAACACCTCGTTGCCACCCGCCGGCTCGGGGTAGCCGCGCCGCAGCATGGCGCGGATGCGCGCGATGAGTTCGGGCACACGCACGGGCTTGACCATGTAGTCGTCGGCGCCGGCGTTGAGGCCCTCGATGATGTCGGACTCGGAGGAGCGCTGGGTGATCATGAGTACCGGGATCAGCATGCCCTGCTGGGTCCGGACCCAGCGCAGGACCTGGATGCCGGTGGTGTCAGGCAGCTCCCAGTCAAGGATGAACATGTCGAACGTATCCCGGCCGATCGCGCGCATGAGCGCCTGGCCGCTGCTGAACACATGGGGCGCATAGCCCAGCGCCTTCACCGTATGGCGCAGCAGATCGAGCTGCGCCGCATCATCCTCAAGGATTGCGATCCTCACGTCACCCCCAGAAAGACAGCCACCGCGGGCGACCCGAACGGTTCCCGTGACTTCTCAGCGCCTGCACTTTAGTTCTCAAAATCTACGAAATAGTTTCAAAAGGTACAAGAGTCTTTTCGCCTACAAACACTAGGTAGTTTGCGCAATTGGCGCAGCGGGCGGGGCGCGCGATGCCTGCGTTGGCCGCAAACACGGCGTTTCCAGGGCCCGGTGGCTGGCATGGCGGGTACACTGGCGCGCCCTGAAGCGGCGCAGCGCGCGCCGCACCAGCCATCACAGCCTCTGGATCGACACCATGAACCGCTGCCCCACACCTTCGTGCCGCCCAGCGCGCCGGCGCGCCACGCTCGCGGGCCTGGCTGCGCTTTCGGCCCTGTTGATGGTCACTGGCGCCCGCGCCCAGCTCGCCGAACCGCAATCCCGCCCGTTCCCGGCCAACGCCCTGCGCGGCACGCTGATCGTCACCGCCGCACCCGAGGTGCTCATCGACCGGCGACCGGCGCGGCTGTCACCCGGGGCACGCATCCGCGACGACCGCAACATGCTGGTGATGTCGGGCGCGCTGTCCGGCCGCGAATTCATCGTCAACTACACGCGCGAGGCGCACGGGCTGATCCACGACGTGTGGATCCTCACGCCGGCCGAGATCGCCCTCAAGCGCCCCGGCGCCACGCCCGAGCGCAACTTCCTGTTCGGCTCCGAGGCGGACGCCCCGAAGCGCGACGACGGCAAGACCCCCTACGACCAGCTGCCCGGCCTGGGCAACACGTCGGCACGCTGACCCTCACGTGCGGCCGTGCGCGCGGGCCGATGGCCCGGCGCACCGGCGTCGCCTCTTCTTACTTCCACGACGCATACAGAGGTCGCCATGACCCCCAAGAAAGTTTTCATCAAGACCTTCGGCTGCCAGATGAACGAGTACGACTCGGACAAGATGGCCGACGTGCTGGGCGCGGCCGAAGGGTACGAGCCCACGCAGGACGTCGAGCAGGCCGACCTGATCCTCTTCAACACCTGCTCGGTGCGCGAGAAGGCCCAGGAGAAGGTGTTCTCCGACCTCGGCCGCATCAAGCACCTGAAGACGCGCGGCGTGAAGATCGGCGTGGGCGGCTGCGTGGCCAGCCAGGAGGGCGAGGCCATCATCGCGCGAGCGCCCTATGTGGATGTGGTGTTCGGCCCGCAGACGCTGCACCGCCTGCCCGAGCTGCTGGCCGCACGCGAGCGCCAGGACCGGCCGCAGGTGGACATCAGCTTCCCCGAGATCGAGAAGTTCGACCACCTGCCGCCGGCGCGCGTCGAAGGTCCGACCGCCTTCGTATCGATCATGGAAGGCTGCTCCAAGTACTGCAGCTACTGCGTCGTGCCGTACACGCGCGGCGAAGAGGTGAGCCGGCCGTTCGACGACGTGCTGGTCGAGGTGGCCGGCCTGGCCGCACAGGGCGTGAAGGAAGTGACGCTGCTGGGCCAGAACGTGAACGCCTACCGGGGTGCCATGGGCGACACGGCCGAGATCGCCGACTTCGCGCTGCTGATCGAATACGTGGCCGGTATCCCGGGCATCGAGCGCATCCGCTACACCACCAGCCACCCGAACGAGTTCACGCAGCGGCTGGTCGATGTGTATGCGCGCGTGCCGCAACTGGTGAGCCACCTGCACCTGCCGGTGCAGCACGCGAGCGACCGCATCCTCATGGCCATGAAGCGCGGCTACACGGCGATGGAATACAAGAGCACGATCCGCAAACTGCGCGCGATCCGGCCCGACATGTCGATGAGCTCGGACTTCATCGTCGGCTTCCCCGGCGAGACCGACGACGACTTCCGCAAGATGATGAAGCTGGTGCACGACGTGGGCTACGACGCGAGCTTCTCGTTCATCTTCAGCCCGCGCCCCGGTACGCCGGCGGCCAACCTGCATGACGACACGCCGCATGCCGTCAAGCTCGCGCGGCTGCAGGAGTTGCAGGCTGCCATCGACGACAACGTGCGCCGCATCGGTGATAGCCGCGTGGGCACGGTGCAGCGCGTGCTGGTCGAAGGTCCGTCGCGCAAGGACGCCTCTCGCCTGTCGGGCCGCACCGAGTGCAACCGCGTGGTCAACTTCCCCGGCGGCCCGCAGGCGGCGCGACTCATCGGCCAGATGGTGGACGTGACCATCACCGAATCGCATGCCTACACGCTCAGCGGCGAAGTGGCGTTGCGCGAGGGCGTCGCGGCCTGAAGCCGCACCGGAGAACACGCCGCCGATGAGCCTGCACCGCGTCTCGTTCCGCCAGTGGCTGCTGGTGGCCTTCCTGCTGATCGCCGCGCTGCTGGGCGGTGCCTCGCTGCGCGCGCTGTTCACGCTAGAAGATCTGATGGCGCAAAGCCGCGATGGGGCGCAACGCGCCATCAGCCTGTCGACCTCGGCACAGGCGCTCACCGAACGCAGCCTGGCGATGGAGCGCGCCGCACGCCAGTCGCTGGTGCTGTCGGACACGCAGCTGCGCCGCCGCTTCGACGACGCAGCGCGCGACGCGCGCGCCATCGTGCAGCGGCTGACCGAGAACGAGCTGCCCGAAGATGAGGCACGGGCCTGGCTCGAGCGTCTGACGCGCATCACCGGCATGCTGGGCGGCCCGCCCGAGACCGCGCTGGACCGCGAGCGCGCCGTGGCGGCCGAATTCCGCGAGATGGATTCGCTCAACGCCGCCATCGCGCAGCAGGTGCAGCAGGGCATCGCGCGCCGCAACCAGACGCTGCTGGCCCAGCTCGACAGCAGCCGCCGCCTGCTGGCCCAGCAGGTGATGGCCGCCATCGGCCTGGCGGTGGCGATGGCGTTCGGCTTCGGCATCTGGCTCGCGCGGCCGTTCAAGGGGCTGGAGCGCGCCATCGTCGGACTGGGCGAGAACCGGCTCGACGAACCGATCGATATTCCCGGCCCGTCCGACGTGCGCCGGCTGGCGCAGCAACTCGACTGGCTGCGCTTGCGCCTCTCGGAGCTGGATGCCGACAAGTCGCGCTTTCTTCGCCACATCTCGCACGAACTCAAGACGCCGCTGGCCGCGCTTCGCGAAGGCGTCTCGCTGCTGGAAGACGGCGTGACGGGCGAGCTCAACCCCGGCCAGCGCGAGGTGGTGCACATCCTGCAGGCCAACACGGCTGCGCTGCAGGGCCAGATCGAGGCGCTGCTGCGCTTCAACGCGGCCGCCTTCGAGGCACGCCAGCTGCGCCGACAGCGCTGCGACCTGCTGGTGCTGCTGGAGCAGCAGGTCGACATCCAGCGCCTGCAGTGGCAGGCCCGCAACTTGCGCGTGCGCGTGGAGGGCGAGCCGCTGCAGGCCATGGTGGATGCGGAAAAGATCGGGACGGCGCTGGCCAACCTGCTCTCCAACGCGATCCGCTTCTCGCCCGAAGGCTCGGCCATCCACATGTCGGTGCTGCACGTCGACGGCCTGGCGCGCATCGACATCGTCGATGGCGGTCCCGGCGTGGCGCGCGGCGACCGTGACCGCATCTTCGAACCCTTCTACCGGGGCGAACGCCAGCCGCAGGATGCCGTGCGCGGCACCGGCATTGGCCTGTCCATCGTGCAGGAGTACATTGCGGCCCACGGTGGCCGCATCGTCCTCGTGCCCGCGAGCACCGGTGCCCATTTCCGTATCGAACTACCCCATGCCCTCTGATTCCCTCACCCCCGGCGCGGCCGGCGCGTGCCGCTCCCTGCTGGGCGCGCTGCTCGCGCTGGGGATGGTGGCCGGCTGCGCGGCACCGCCCCCGCCGCCTGTGCCCGCGCCCCTGCCCGAGCCCCCCGTCGTCGTCGCGCCGGCGCCGCCGCCGGCGGTCACCAGCGCGCCCATCGTCCCGCCCGAGGTCCAGGTCGCCGCGCCCGTGCGCCCGCGCAATTCGCCCACCGACCTGCTGCTGGCGCAGGCCGACCGCCTGCGCGCCCTGCCGCCAGCCGATCTGACGGCCGAGATCGCCCGCTACGGTGAGCCCGAAGATCCCATCGCGCAGGCCGAGTTGGCGCTGGCCCTGCTGAACACGCGCGTTCCCGCAGACACCGCGCGCGCGCTCGGCCTGCTGCAGCGCGCGCAGGCCGGCACCACGCCCGAGGCCCGCGCGGTGCAGCCACTCGTGCGCCTGCTGATCGCCCGCGCCGGCGAGCAGCGCCGGCTGGAAGACCAGATCGACAAGCAGAACCAGCAGATGCGCGATACGCAACGGCGCATCGATCAGCTCAACGAACGGCTCGAAGCCATGCGCGCCATCGAGCGCAGCCTCACGGCGCCGCGCGCACCCAACAGCCCCACCGGCGCCCATCCAGGCAACCACGGCAACGGCGCGCGGACCGCGCCCTGACACGCACCGAGGGCGCGATACAGCCATGGCCACTTCCTCCTCCGCCTCCGGCACGGCGCAGCATCACCTGCTGGTGGTGGACGACGATGCCGACATGCTGCGGCTGCTGTCGCTGCGCCTGAACGCCGCCGGCTACCGCGTCACCGCCGTGGGCTCGGCCGAGGCCGCGCTGGCCCAGCTCGACGTCGAGCGGCCGCAGATGGTTCTCTCGGACGTCCGCCTGCCGGGCAAGGACGGCCTGCAGCTGTTCGACGAAATCCGCGCCCGCCATCCGGCGCTGCCGGTGATCCTGCTCACCGCGCACGGCACCATCCCCGATGCGGTGGAGGCCACGGCGCGCGGCGTGTTCACCTATCTCACCAAGCCCTACGACGGCAAGGAGCTGACCGACAAGATCGCCCAGGCGCTGGCGCTGAGCGCGCCGGCGACGCTGCCGACACAGAGCGACGAAACCTGGCGCGCCGAGATCGTGAGCCGATCCAACCGCATGGCCGAAGTGCTGGCCGAGGCGCACATGGTGGCGCGCTCCGATGCCAGCGTGCTGCTACGCGGCGACAGCGGCGCGGGCAAGGAACTGCTCGCCCGCGCCATTCACCGCGCCAGCGCGCGCGCGGCCAGGCCGTTCGTGGCCGTCAACTGCGGCGCCATTCCCGAGGCACTGCTCGAATCCGAGCTGTTCGGCCACATGAAGGGGGCCTTCACCGACGCGGTGAGCAACCACAAGGGCCTGTTCCAGGCCGCCGACGGCGGCACGCTGCTGCTCGACGAGATCGGCGACATGCCGCCGGCGCTGCAGGTCAAGCTGCTGCGCGTGCTGCAGGAGCGAGCCGTGCGCCCGCTGGGCTCCAGCCAGTCGATCGCCGTGGACGTTCGCATCATCTCGGCCACCCATCGCGACCTGGAGGCCGCGATGGCCACCGGCCAGTTCCGCGAAGACCTGTACTACCGCCTCAACGTGGTCACGCTCACGCTGCCTCCGCTGGGCGAGCGGCGCGAGGACATCCCGCTGCTGGCCCAGCATTTCCTCAAGAAGCTGGCGGTGAAGTACGGCAAACGCCTCTCGGGCTTCGCGCCCGAGGCGCTGAAGGCGCTCACCACCGCCGCCTGGCCGGGGAACGTGCGCCAACTCTACAACGTGGTCGAGCAGGTCTGCGCGCTGTCGAGCACGCCGCTCATCCCGCTGGCTCTCGTGCAGCGTGCGCTGCGCGTGCCCTCGGTGGAGGTGCTCACCTACGCGGATGCCAAGCAGCGGTTCGAGCGCGATTACTTGGTCGGCCTGCTGAAGATCACCGACGGAAACGTGGCCGATGCCGCCCGTCTGGCGGACCGCAACCGCACGGAGTTCTACCGCCTGCTGCAGAAGCACGAATTGACCCCCGGCCACTTCAAGAATGAGCCTGTCGCCGACGAGCGACGCGACTAACCCGTTGATCTGAAAAGATTTTTTCGGGCATGGCACCTCACTTGTCGCCGGACGGCGACAGATTGGGGGTGTTTGGATGGTGTAAAGCAGTGATGTACACCTGCTTACAGGAGAAAGTCTATCCAAGTCGTTGATATGAAACGATTTTTCTAGGCTGGCACAGGGTTTGCCCTATATGGGGCATGCAACGTGCAACCGCACCCCTCACCACCCTTCGACTGGCGCTGCGCGCGGCCAGCCTGATGGTGGCCGCCGGGGCCCTGCTGCACTCTGTGGCAGTGCAGGCCAAGGCGGCTCCCGTGTTCGATTTCGACACCCTCTCGGGCATCGCGCGCGAGCGCTCGCGGCAGGCCTGGGAACCGGCGTCCGCGGCATCCGGCGACAAGGCTGGCGCCAGCCTCCCGGCCGAGCTGCGCAGCATCACCTACGACCAGCACCGCGACATCCGCTTCAAGCCCGACCAGGCGCTGTGGCGCAACGACGCCAGCCCGTTCGAGGCCATGTTCTTCCACCTGGGCATGTACCAGACCGAGCCCGTGCTGATCAACGAGATCACACCCGAGGGCGTGCGTCACGTGGCTTACAGCGGGTCGCTGTTCGACTACGGCAAGAACACCTTCGACACCTCGAAGTGGGGCGATCTCGGTTTCGCGGGGCTGCGCGTGCACTACCCGCTGAACTCGGCCGAGTACAAAGACGAACTCGTCGTGTTCCAGGGCGCCAGCTATTTCCGCGCGCTGGGCAAGGGCCAGGGTTATGGCCTGTCTGCCCGCGGCCTGGCGATCGACACCGTGGGCGGCGCCGGAGACGAGGAATTTCCGGCCTTCACCGAGTTCTGGCTCCAACGTCCGGCCGAGAACGACCGCAAGCTGACCGTCTATGCGCTGCTGGAGTCGCCGCGCGCGACCGGCGCCTATCACTTCGACATCACGCCCGGCGATGAAACCGCAATGCGTGTGCGCGCCCGCGTGTGGATGCGCGAAGGCACCGAAGCCCCGGCGATGCTCGGCCTGGCCCCGCTGACCAGCATGTTCCTGTCGGGCGAGAACCAGCCCGATGCCAGCGATTTCCGTCCCGAAGTGCATGACTCCGACGGCCTGATGATCGCTACCGGCGAGGGCGAGTGGATCTGGCGTCCGTTGCAGAACCCGGCCCGCAAGACGGTGACTTCGTTCACCACGACCAACCCGCGCGGCTTCGGACTGATGCAGCGCGACCGCCAATTCGCAAGTTACGAGGACCCCGAAGCGCGCTATGAAAAGCGCCCGAGCGCCTGGGTGCGCCCGGTGGGTGACTGGGGTCCGGGACGAGTCGAGCTTCTGCTGCTCAACACGCCCGACGAAACCCACGACAACGTGGCGGCCTACTGGGTGCCGGAAAAAATGCCCGCCGCCGGACAGCCGCTCGAATTCGCCTACGACCTGCTCTGGCAGGGCGCGGCAATGCAGCAGCCGCCGGGCGGCTACACGGTGCAGACGCGTCGCGGCATCGGCTACAGCCGGCTCTCGCCGCAAGAGCGCCAGTCGCGCGTGCAGTACGTGGTCGATTTCGCCGGCCCATCGCTCGACACGCTGGCAGCCGACGCACCCGTCAAAGCGGTCGCCACCGTGGGCGAGCATGCCCGCATCACCGAATCCCTGGTCTACCGCAACCGCGCCACCGGCGCCTGGCGGATGACCCTGCGCGTGCAGCGCACCGACCCGGCCCAGCCGGTCGAGCTGCGCGCCTTCCTTCAACACCACAACGACGTCGTGAGCGAAACATGGAGCAACATCATCCTTCCCGAATGAGCACGGGTCACCCCGTGTCGCGCCCGGAGGAACTGGTTTCCTCCCGCCACCCCAATGCGCTGACCGCGCCGCCGATCCATCGCGGATCGATGCCCATGCGGCCGTGGCGCGGTTTCTGGAACAGCATCGGCACCGCGCTGATGCTGCGTGTGAACCGCCTGGCCGGCGTGGCCCGCCCGGCCGCGCGCACACCGAAGCAGCAGCCCTGGCAGCTGGCCGCCGCGCGCCGCCGCCTGACCTTTACGGTGCTGACGCTGTCGTCGGCGGCGGTGGCCAGCATGCTGTTCGCCGGCGTGCAGCCCGACTACGACAACGCCCTGCTCGAATGGGGCCAGATCCTGCTGTTCGGCCTGCTGTCGGGCTGGGTGGTGAGCGGCTTCATGACCGCGATGATGGGCTTCTGGGTCATGCTGTTCGGCGACGAGCACACGGTCTCGGCGAAGGAGGTCCAGAACGACATGCTGGCCGACGACGTGCGCACTGCCATCATCATGCCGATCTGCAACGAGGACGTGAACACCGTCTTCGCCGGCCTGCGCGCCACCGCCGAATCGGTGGCGGCCACCGGCCATCCGCGCAACTTCGACGTGTTCGTGCTCTCCGACAGCTACGACCCCGAGATCATCGCGGCCGAACGCGCCGCCTGGGAAGAACTGCGCGCCACGCTGGCCGCCAACGCCAACCAGCCGCAGGTCGAGGTGTACTACCGCCTGCGCACCCGCCGCACGCACCGCAAGGCCGGCAACGTGGCCGACTTCTGCCGCCGCTGGGGCAAAGACTACAAGTACATGGTCGTGCTGGACGCCGACAGCGTCATGAGCGGCGACTGCATCGTCACCCTGGCCAAGCTGATGGAAGCGCGCCCCACGGCCGGCATCATCCAGACCACCACGCAGGCCATCGGCCACGTGACGTTGCACGCCCGCGCGCAGCAGTTCGCTTCGCGCGTGACCGGCCGCCTGTTCACGCTCGGCATGCAGTTCTGGCAGCTGGGCGAGTCGCACTACTGGGGCCACAACGCGATCATCCGCGTCGAGCCGTTCATGAAGCATTGCGCGCTGGCGCCCATCAAGGGCACGGGCGGCATGTCTGGCGGCATCATGAGCCACGACTTCGTCGAGGCCGCGCTGATGCGCCGTGCCGGCTACCACGTCTGGCTGGTGTCCGACCTGACCGGCAGCTACGAGCAGCAGCCGCCCGACCTGCTGGCCGAGCTGCAGCGCGACCGCCGCTGGTGCCAGGGCAACCTGCAGAACTCGCGCCTCATGGCCGAGCCGGGCATCCACCCGGTGCACCGCGCCATGTTCGTCACCGGCACGCTGGCCTATGTGTCGGCCCCGCTGTGGCTGGCTTTCCTCACGCTCGGCACGGCCCTGTGGCTGTCTGGCGCGCGCATCGCCACCAACTGGCACCTGGTGCCCAGCGAACTGATGGCGCTGTGGGGCTGGACGCTGTGCATGCTGTTCCTGCCGCGCGTGCTGGGCCTGGTGGCCGTGATCATGAAGGGCGAGCAACGCCTGTTCGGCGGCGTGCCCAGCCTGATGAAGAGCGCCGTGCTCGAAGCCGGCCTGGCCCTGCTGCAGGCACCCATCCGCATGCTGGCCCACTCGCTGTTCGTGCTGGTGGCCGTGACTGGCATCAAGCTGGACTGGAAGTCGCCCCCGCGTGAAGCCGCTGCCGTGCCCTGGATGCACGCCGTGCGCCAGCTGGCCCCGATGACGCTGGTGATCGGCCTGCTGGCCGTCGGCATCTCGTTCATCGACGCCAGCGCGCTCATCTGGCTGATGCCGGTGGGCCTGCCGCTTCTGCTGGCGATCCCGCTGACGGTGTTCACGAGCCAGATCGAGCTGGGTACCGCGCTGCGCCAGCGCCGCTGGTTGCTGATTCCCGAAGAAGCGTGGTCGCCGATGGTGCTGCGCCGTGCCTGGATGCACGCCAGCAACCACCGCGCACGCCGCGCAGGTGCCCAATTGCTGGCCGCCTGATTCCCGCAGCATCAAAGACAACGCCCCGCGCGAGCGATCGCCGGGGCGTTGTTGTTTGAGGCCTTGCGGCCGGGCCTGACGCTCAGAAGCGCGGCATGCCGCCACCGCCCATGCCTGGCAGGCCGCCCTTCATGCCGCCCATGCGCTTCATCATCTTCATGAGGCCGCCGCCCTTCATCTTCTTCATCATGTCCTGCATCTGCTCGAATTCCTTGAGCAGGCGGTTGACTTCCTGCACCTGAACGCCCGCGCCGGCCGCGATGCGACGCTTGCGCGTGGCCTTGAGCAGTTCGGGCTTGCGGCGCTCCAGCGGCGTCATGCTGTTGATGATGCCTTCCTTGCGGCGCACATCCCGCTCGGCACGGTCCATGTCGACCTGGCCGGCCTTGGCCTGCATCTGCGCGGGCAGCTTGTCCATCAGGCTGGAGAGGCCGCCCATCTGCTTCATCTGCTGCAGCTGGCCCAGGAAGTCGTTGAGGTCGAAGCCGCCGCCGCTCTTGACCTTGGCCGCGAGCTTCTGCGCCGCCGCCATGTCGACGTTGGCCGTGACCTGCTCGACCAGCGCGACGATGTCGCCCATGCCCAGGATGCGGCCCGCGTGGCGCTCGGCGTCGAACACCTCGAGTCCGTCGATCTTCTCGGACACGCCCGCGAACTTGATCGGCGCACCCGTGATCTGCCGCACCGACAGTGCCGCGCCGCCGCGCGAGTCGCCATCCATCTTGGTGAGCACGATGCCGGTGAGCGGCAGCGCTTCCTTGAAGGCTTTGGCGGTGTTGATCGCGTCCTGGCCCTGCATGGCATCGACGACGAAGAGCGTCTCCACCGGGTCGATGGCGGCATGCAGGTCGCGGATTTCCTTCATCAGCGCCTCGTCGATCGCCAGCCGCCCGGCCGTGTCGACCAGCAGCACGTCGAAATAGTGGCGGCGTGCGTGGTCGAGCGCGGCGCGCGCGATGTCCACGGGCTTCTGGTCGGGCGTGCTGGGGAACCACTCGGCGCCGGCCTGCGCCGTCACCGTCTTGAGCTGCTCGATGGCGGCGGGCCGGTACACGTCGCCCGACACGGTGAGCACCTTCTTCTTGCGCTTGTCGACCAGGTGGCGCGCCAGCTTGGCCGTGGTCGTCGTCTTGCCCGCGCCCTGCAGGCCGGCCATCAGGATGACGGCCGGCGGCTGCACGGCCAGGTCGAGGTCGGACACACCCTCGCCCATGGTGGCGGCCAGTTCCTTGTTGACGATGCCCACCAGTGCCTGCCCGGGCTTGAGCGAGCCCAGCACCTCCTGGCCCAGCGCCTTTTCCTTGACGCGTGCGATGAAGTCACGCACCACGGGCAGTGCCACGTCGGCTTCGAGCAGGGCCATGCGCACCTCGCGCAGCATGTCCTGCACGTTGGCTTCGGTGATGCGGGCCTGTCCGCTGACTTGCTTGACGAGGCGGGAAAACTTTTCGGTGAGGGCGGAGGAGGCCATGGCGGTGGCGCCGGGGATGAGCCGGCGTGTGGGGCGCGCCGGGATGCTGCATCCTGGGCGGCCGGAAGACGGCGAAACGCTAAACTCTGCCCATGATTCTAGCGAGCACGACCCTGACCAGCCTGTGGCTGGGCTGCGCCGCCGCCGTGGCGTACGCCGTGCCCGCCGCCGCCGCATCGCAGCTGTCGGCACGCGCCTCGCAGGGGGCGCTGGTGGCGGCCTGGCTGCTGCACGCGGCCATGCTGGTCAACGAGCTCACGCAGACGCTGCCACGCTTCGGTTTCGCCCCCGCCCTCTCCATCACCGCCTGGCTGGTGCTCACCGTGTACGCGGTCGAGAGCCGCCTGTTCCCGCAGATGCGCGCGCGCTGGGCGCTGGCCGGCCTGGGCTCGGCCGCCGTGCTGATG
>JAGOCV010000148.1 GCA_017998575.1 Burkholderiaceae bacterium | reverse complement strand
GGACACGACCGTCCTGTACCTGGTGACGCGCGGGCACGGCCTCGCGCAATCGCTGCTGCCGGCGATCCACCGCTTCGACCCGGCCGTGCATCTGCCGCAGCGGGAAGCTGAAGCCGACGATGGCAAGGAGGCCCGCCATGCGCAGTAACGGCTTGCTCAAGTGGCTGATGATCCCGGTCGCCTTGCTGGTGCTGTTCGTTGCCATCCGGCTGTTCTCCGGTGGAAGCACGTCGGCACCGCCCGCCGCGGATGCTGGCTCCAAGCTCACGCCCGAGGAAATGAAGGCGTTGGGCATCGAAGGCGATACCCCGCGCGATACCGTGGCAACGCTCGTCGCCCAGGTGAAACAGTTGCGCACCGAGCTTCAGACCGCGCTGACCGACAACAAGTCGCAGCGCGAGGAAAACCAGCGGCTGCGCCAGCGGGAGAACTCCATTGATCAGCGCATCAATTCGGCCCTCGAATCCGAGCGCTCCAACCTGCGCCGCGACCAGGAACAGGCGGCCAGCGCGCGCCAGCAGACCGAGGGGCTGCTCGCCGACCTGCAGCGGCGCCTGGACAGCATTGGCGGGCGCGGCGGCGGTCACGCTGATCTGCCGGTGGGCCTGGGGCTGCGCGGCGGCGACGAGGCCGGCATGGAAGGCGGCATGCGCTGGGTCGAACCGGACGACGCGAAGAAGGCCGAGGGCCGCAATGGCAGTCGTGGCGCAGGCAGCGGCATGAGCTTCCCGACGAGCTTCGGCCCGGCACAAAGCACACTGGAAACCACCGCGGAAACCGTGGCGAACGCCGGCGCAGGTGCGGCAGGCGTCAAGAGCGCCAAGCCGGTCTATACCGTGCCGACCAACTCGACACTGATGGGCTCCGTGGCGATGACGGCGCTGATTGGGCGCGTGCCGATCGACGGGACGGTGAACGATCCGTACCCCTTCAAGGTGCTGGTCGGGCCGGACAATCTGACTGCCAACGGCATCGACATTCCCGACGTGGCCGGCGCGGTGTTCTCCGGAACCGCATCGGGCGACTGGACGCTCTCGTGCGTGCGCGGCCAGGTTCGCAGCATCACCTTCGTCTTCAACGACGGCACGATCCGCACGATTCCCGAAGACCGCGAAGGCAACCAGCAGAACAACCAGCAGCGCGACGGCCTGGGCTGGATCAGCGACCCGCACGGCATCCCGTGCGTCAGCGGCGAACGGCGCAGCAACGCCCAGCAGTACCTCGGGTCGCAAGCTCTGATCACCGCGGCCGGAGCCGGCGTGGCCTCGCTCATCGAGAGCGACAGCGGCCGCATGTCCTACGTCGGCTCGGACGGCGCCATCGGCACCGTGGGCATCAGCGGCAAGGAAGCAGTCGGCCAGATCCTCGCGGGCGGCGTCCGGGACATGTCGACCTGGGTCAACAAGCTCTACGGACAGGCTTTCGCCGCCGTCTATGTGCAGCCAGGCGCCAAGGTCGCCGTCCACCTCGAAAAGCCGCTGGCCATCGATCACGACCCCGAAGGCCGGCGCGTCGATCACCGTGCAGGAGAAAGCCATGCGCTCGAACTCGATTAAGGGCCTCGCGCTGGCCGCGGCCGTCGCCGTGCTCAGCGGTTGCGCCACCAGCAAGGAAGAACTGCTGACCCATAGCGACCGCACCATGATGGACATCTGGCAGCAGGAAACGGGTGGCGGCGGCAGTGGCACCGGCCAGGTCGCGCGCCGGCAGTTGCTCGACGCGCGCCAGAGCCTGCGCCGGCCGCTGACCGACGCCGATGTGCAGGCTGCGCCCGTCGAGCAGATGCGCTACACGCGCACGGCGCGCAACGAGGTTTATCGCCAGTTCCAGCGCCTGCCCAACCCCGATCTCGTCATGTATGTGTACCCGCACCTGGCGGGCACGGACCCCGTGCCGGTTCCGGGCTACACGACGGTCTTCCCCCTGTACCAGCGCGTGCAGTACGCCATGCCCGGTGAACGGCTGGAGGACTATTGATGCGCTGGGAACTTCCCTGGCCGAAGCTGGCCGCATCCGGCACCGGCGACGAAGAGAAGCCGGACGGCTGGCAGCGCCACGTCGAGGCCTTGCGCCAGGCCGGCGTCCCTGAACCCGGCGCAGCGGTCCAGGGCCGCAGGCCGGCGACGGTAGCCGACGAGCAGGCGCTGTACGACGTCGCGCCGTCGTTCGCGGAACTGCTGCCTTGGGTGGAGTTCTTGCCGCAGTCGAAGTCCATGCTGCTGGAGGATGGGCAGTCGGTCGCTGCCTTCTACGAGCTGGTGCCGCTGGGCACCGAGGGGCGGGAGCCCGGCTGGCTCGCGCATGCCCGCGATGCCTTGGAGAACGCGCTCCAGGACTCGTTCGATGAGCTGGACGAAAACCCCTGGGTACTCCAGCTCTATGCCCAGGACGAGCCCAGCTTCGACCAGTACATGCAGACCCTGCGCGACTACGTGCAGCCGCGTGCCCGCGGCACCGCTTTCACCGAGTTCTACTTGCGCTTCTTCGGCCACCACCTGCGCGCGGTCGCCAAGCCGGGCGGCCTGTTCGAGGACACGGTGGTCACGCGGCTGCGCTGGCGCGGCCAGACGCGGCGGGTGCGCATGGTGATCTATCGCCGTGCAACTGGGCAGGCAAGCCGCCGCGGCCAGACGCCCGAGCAGATGCTGAACATCGTCTGCGACCGCCTGTGCGGCGGCCTGGCGAACGCCGGCATCCAGGCACGGCGCATGGTCGCAGCCGACGTCCACGACTGGCTGCTGCGGTGGTTCAATCCGCGCCCGGCGATGCTTGGACCGAGTGCAGAGGACCGGGAGCGCTTCTACGCGCTGGCGCGCTACCCCGACAGCACCGAAGAAAGCGAGGCCGGCGAAATCGAGCTGGCGAGCGGGCGGGATTTCAGCCAGCGGCTGTTCTTCGGCCAGCCACGCTCCGACGTGGAGCACGGCACCTGGTATTTCGACGGCATGCCGCACCGCGTGCTGATCACCGACCGGCTGCGCATGCCGCCCGGCACCGGACACCTGACCGGCGAGACCCGCAAAGGGGATGCCATCAACACGCTGTTCGACCAGATGCCGGAAGACACCTTGCTGTGTCTCACGATGGTCGCCACGCCGCAGGATGTCCTGGAAGCGGATCTCAACCACCTGGCGAAGAAGGCCGTGGGCGAGACGCTGGCGTCGGAGCAGACGTTGAAGGACGTGCAGGAAGCCCGCTCCCTCATCGGCAGCGCACACAAGCTCTACCGGGGGACGCTGGCATTCTACCTGCGCGGACGCGACGAAGCGGAACTGGACCGGCGCGGCCTGGACCTGGCGAACGTGATGCTCAATGCTGGCTTGCAGCCGGTGCGCGAGGACGACGAGGTGGCGCCGCTCAACAGCTACTTGCGGTGGCTGCCATGCTGCTACAACCCCGGCCAGGATCGGCGCAAGTGGTACACCCAACTGATGTTCGCTCAGCACGCGGCGAACCTGTCGCCGGTGTGGGGCCGCGCTCAAGGTACGGGGCACCCGGGCATCACGATGTTCAACCGCGGTGGCGGGCCGATCACCTTCGACCCGCTCAGCCGCCTGGATCGGCAGATGAACGCCCATCTGTTCCTGTTCGGCCCCACCGGCTCCGGCAAGAGCGCCACGCTCAACAACCTCTTGAATCAGGTCACGGCCATCTACCGACCGCGGCTGTTCATCGTGGAGGCTGGCAACAGCTTCGGCCTGTTCAGCGACTTCGCACGCATGCTCGGGCTGACGGTAAACCGGGTCAAGCTGGCCCCAGGTTCGGGCATCAGCCTCGCGCCATTCGCAGACGCGCGTCGGCTGATCGAGACGCCCAGCGACGTGCAGACGCTCGACGCCGACGCGCTGGATGAAGACCCGCCACCAGATGCCTCGGCCATGGAGGCGGACGAGCAGCGCGACGTGCTCGGCGAACTGGAGATCACGGCGCGGCTGATGATCACGGGCGGAGAGGACAAGGAGGAAGCCCGGATGACGCGGGCTGACCGCTCGCTGATCCGTCAGTGCATCCTCGACGCCGCCGAGCACTGCGTGGCCGACAAACGCACGGTGCTTACGCGCGACGTGCGCAACGCGTTGCGCGCCCGCGGCCAGGACCCGACGCTGCCCGAAATGCGCCGCGTGCGGCTGCTGGAGATGGCGGATGCGATGGACATGTTCTGTCAAGGCACGGACGGCGAAATGTTCGACCGCGACGGCACGCCGTGGCCCGAAGCCGACATCACCTTGGTTGACCTCGCGACATACGCCCGCGAGGGCTACAACGCGCAGCTCTCCATCGCTTACATCAGCCTGATCAGCACGGTGAACAACATCGCCGAGCGCGACCAATACCTGGGACGCCCGATCATCAACGTCACCGACGAAGGCCACATCATCACGAAGAACCCGCTGCTCGCGCCCTACGTCGTGAAAATTACAAAGATGTGGAGGAAATTGGGGGCCTGGTTCTGGCTCGCGACGCAGAACATCGACGACCTGCCGCGCGCCGCGGAGCCCATGCTCAACATGATCGAGTGGTGGATCTGTCTCAGCATGCCGCCCGATGAAGTTGAGAAGATCGCGCGGTTCCGCGAACTCTCGCCCGCGCAGAAGGCGCTGATGCTTTCGGCGCGCAAGGAAGCGGGGAAATTCACCGAAGGCGTCATCCTCTCCAAGAGCATGGAAGTGCTGTTCCGCGCCGTGCCGCCGTCCCTGTACCTCGCCCTCGCGCAGACAGAACCCGAGGAGAAGGCCGAACGCTACCAGCTCATGCAGCAGTACGGCTGCACCGAACTGGAAGCGGCTTTCAAGGTGGCCGAGAAGATCGACCAGGCCCGCGGCATCGAGTCGCCGGCCCTGGAACTGTCGTAAACCGGAGAACGCCATGGAACAGAAACGTCCTTCCATTCCGATGCAGGTCCAGGCGTTCCGCCGTCGCCGCTGGCGGCCTCGCTGGCCCTGGGTATTGGCTGCTGCGCTGGTCGCGCTGCTGCTGATCTGGCTGGTGTCCCGGACGCCCGGCGAATCCTCAGCGCCGTCGCGCGCGCCGGTCAGCACGGCGCAGGTCGCTGGGCCACCCTGGCAGATGGGCAACCCGGAAGGCCGTTTCACGCTGACGCTCTATGCCGACCTGGAATGCCCGTTCTGCCGGGAGTATTTCCCGCAGCTCAAGCGCTGGGTCGGCAACAACACCGACGTGGCGCTGCAATGGCATCACCAGCCGCTGGCCGCGCACGAGCCTGCCGCGTCGGCCGAGGCACGTCTGGCCGAGTGCGCCGCCGAAGCGGGCGGGCATGCGGCGTTCTGGCAGGCGGTCGAATGGGTCTATGCCCACACGCGCAGCGACGGCCAGGGCTTGCCCGATGGCTTGCGTTACCCCGAAACAACGTCAGCCATCGAACAGTGCATGGCTAGCGAGCGCCCCAACGTGGCCATCCGCGCGCAGGCCGCGGAAGCCACCAAGAGCGGCGTGACCGCCACGCCGTCGCTGCGACTGCTCGATCGCCAGACGGGCCAGGCCATCCTGTTGCAGGGGCCGATCGAGGGCGATGCCTTGCTCTCGGCCATGGACCTGCTGGCGGCCGGGGAAATGGCCAGCGACGCGCCGGGTTCGCCCGCCACCCCCACATCCGAAATGCCTGCCGACGTTGTCGGCGACATGCCCAGGTAGCCCTCGGTCTTGAAGGCTACGGCGCGGCTCGCCGCGCTGACCGCTACCCGTTCGCTTTCGCATCCTGGCCGCGAACAATCACCGCCGCGCGGTGATGGATGCACCTTGTTCCGCTGTTTCCATCCCCAGGAGGGCTTGCCCTCCCAGGGTGGCGCCCTCCGCTCACTTTCTGGAGGTCCGCCATGTCTCTCGTCGCCAACGACTCCTGCGTGGAGCCACGTTTTGCCCCCATGTCCCAATCCGATGACTGGATCATCCGGCAAGCCATCGCGCTGCTGGAGCAGCGGGTCTTCAAGAAGGGGCCATCCCTGGAGAGGCCTGCCGCCGTCAAGGACTACCTGCGCCTGAAACTGGCCGCCGAGCCCAATGAAGTCTTCGCCATCGTGTTCCTCAACAGCATGCACGAGGTGCTGGCCTACGAGCCGATGTTCAGAGGCACGATCCATTCGACCTCGGTGCATGCGCGTCCGATCGTGCAGCGTGCCTTGGAACTGAATGCGGCAGCGGTCATTTTTTCTCACCAACACCCTTCGGGCTGCACGGAGCCGTCGAGCGCGGACCGTGCGTTGACCCAAACGCTGAGGGCCGCGTTGTCGCTGATCGACGTGAGGGTGCTGGATCACCTCATCGTCGGCCAGGGCACGCCGTACTCGTTCGCGGAATCCGGCCTGCTGTAGCGACGGCATCGGCTCCCTGATCCACGCGGAGGCTTCGGCCTCCGCTTTTTCATGGGCGCGAGACAAGCAGGTATGCGGGCAGTGCGCGATGCGCATTGTTTGTTGGGGCCGCGTCGGCTTCGCGTTTGACTACTGCTCTGATCAACTTCAAGGGCACGCGACATGACAGCATCCCTTTCCAGGTTCGCGCCGGGCTGGCGAACCCTCGGCCGGGCCGTGGCGCTGCCGGCAGCCCTGGCCGTTTTCAGCCCGGCCACCTTCGCCGCCGACGTGGTGGTCGTCACCGACAGCCGCCACCCGGTCAAGACCATGGGCGGCGAGCGGCTGATCGAGCTGGACGAAGCCCACAGGATTGAAGCGGAGCTTTCCGCGGGACTGCCCACCGACCCCGAACAGGCGACGGCCATCGTCAAGCGCCGGCTGAATGGCGGCGGTGCCGATCTGCAGCGACGCATCGCTTCCGCATACCAAGGCGTTACCGACGCATGGAGCCTCGGCATCACCAGCCTCCCGGCCGTGGTGGTGGACAGGCGCTATGTGGTCTATGGCGAGCCGGATGTGGCTCGCGCTGTCGCGCGCATCGAGCAGCACCGGAGGACCCAGCCGTGACCCGACCATTCGACCTGATGCGCCGCCTGCGCGCTGGCGTGGCTTCGTTGCTGCTGCTCAGCGCCACGGGCAGCTACGCCCTCAATACAGCGACCATCATCGGCTCGGTGGCATCGCCCGATTGCCTCGAATACCGCGTCGTCGGCATCTGCTACTGGCTCTACTGCACATGGACGGGCTGCACCGTGCGCACGTCGATCAAGGTGCGCCACTACATCCCCGATGCAGTGGTGTCGTCGTACTCGAATACCGGAGAAAACCCCTGGGTCGAAGTCCAGGCAATGAGCACGCCCAACCCGTCCGCCCAAGCTGGCGGCGACGGAACGACGAACGAGGATCACGAAAACAGCCTCGCCAAATTCAAGAACGCGGATGTCATCGGTCACCCCGGCGCAGAGGTGTTCAACCAGTTCGTCTCTTCGTCAGGCTACTTCTGTGAGGGCGCGGGCACGGCGTTTATGCCGTACTTGCTCAGCACCCTGGATACGCTGGCCTGGCGCTACAACGTGCCCGAGATGGCCTACCCGGAAGCGCTGATTCCGGGCCGGCGCGAAGTCGGTGCCCGTACCACGATGAATCTCTGGGGCAACGTGTATCCCCGTGGCGGCTTCCTGCACCAGACCGACGACTTCAAGGCCGGCGCAGTGGTGGCCCAGCGTGCGGGCGATGTGGTCACGCGCCGCGGGCAGATCCACGTCTATCAGCCGTTGCTTGCCAACTCCCGTGACGGCTACTGGCCGGCCGGCGCGCTGATGGAGGGCGATGCCTCGACCGGCAAGTGGCAAGAACTCACGCCCGTCCTGTCCTCGTCCTGCACGGTCTTCCCGCGCAGCGGCTTCCTTACCCAGGCCCAGCAAGGCGACTACGCATGGGCGCTGTGGCGGCCGTATGCCTGCTGCGAGCGCCGGGGCCAGGTGTTCCTGGGCAGCGTCGATTTCCTCTGAGGGGGTGCCATGAAGTTCCGTCCTGCATTCAATCCGTTCTCCCGCCGGGTACGTCGCACGGAGATCGTCCTGGCACTGGCCGGCGCGCTCGCGCTGGGCAGCGGCGTGGCCTGGGGTCAACTGGGATACCAGACCAGCGGCAGCGTCATCGGCGATGACGTCATGTACTCGATCGGTGGCGGCAACGCCGTGTCGATGGGACGTGCAGCCGGCATGCGCTCCATCGGTGTCGGCGTGGGTTGGAACAGCAACTTGATCTGCGGCGACATGAGCATCCAGACCACGTTGAAGAACCAACTTAACGGCATTACCAACGGCTTCCAGCAAATCATGTCGTCGGTGATCCAGAGTGCCACCAGTGCGGTGGCATCGTTGCCCGCACTGATCATCCAGCGGGCCGATCCCGGTCTGTACAACCTGCTCACCAATGGCGTGCTGCAGGCGCGGCTGGATTTCGACCGCAGCAAGCTGACGTGCCGTGCCATGGCCGAGAAGATGGCCGAAACGGCGGGCGGCCAACTCGGCTGGAGCCAGATGGCCGAAGGGCTGGCGCTGCGCGATGCCGTGTCGAGCACGGATGCGGTCTCGGCCATCGAGCAGGCCGAGACGCGCCGCGGCAATGACGGCGTGCCGTGGGTCGGGGGCAGCAACGCGGGCGGCTCCGGCCAGCCCGCGATCAAGGTCGTCGGCGATGTCACCCGCGCTGGCTACAACCTGGTCAACGGCCGCGGCGTGACCGACACCTCGTCCATTGCGCCGGCCAGTTGCAGCAGTCTCTCGTGCCAGACCTGGACCTCGCCGCAGGCTGCCGTCGAGTGGGCCACGCGCGTGCTCGGCGAGAAGGAGCAGCGCACGTGCGATGCCTGCACCAAGACCGAGACGACGCCGGGCGTCGGGCTCACGCCGCTGATCCAGGAGGAGTACGACGCCAAGCTGCAGGCGCTCCAGGACCTGGTAACCAAGGCCAAGAACACGACGCCGGAGAACCTGCGCGAAGCTGGCAGTGCGTCGCTGCCGATCACGCGCGGCGTGATCGAGGCGCTGCGCGACGAGCCCGACCAGCACCTGCTGTCGCAGCGCCTCGCGTCCGAGGTCGCGCTGGCATCCGTGCTGGAGAAAGCGCTGCTGCTGCAGCGCACGCTGCTCACGGGCAAGAAGGAGCCCAACGTCGCGGCGAACGAACTTGCCGTGGAGGCGGTGAACCACGAGAGCGACACGCTCGACCGTGAGATTCGCAACCTCAAGACCGAACTGGAGCTGCGGCGCGAACTGGCGAACAACTCGCCCATGGCGATCATCCAGCGCCACGGCGCGCGCGCGGCCGGTTCGCGCGGCATCTACGAGGGCGATCCTGTGCCGGACCGTCTCGACCAGCTCCAGAAGGGCAATCCGGGGAGTCGGCCATGAGCCCGGCGCGCATGGCCTGGCGGCCGCTGCGCTGGTTGTTCAGCCGGCGCGCGGCGAAGACGCTGCTGTGGCTGGTGCTTATCGTTGCCGCCGCAGTGGGGGCGAACGTCGCGGGCATCAACCTGGTCGGCAGCGTTGCAGGCTGGGAACGGTGGCTGGCGGCCTCCGCAGGGTATTTCTTCATCTGGCGGCTGTGCGTGTACGCGGCAACGGCCTATGGATGGTTCTGGATGCGCCGCCGGGTGCT
>JAGOCV010000147.1 GCA_017998575.1 Burkholderiaceae bacterium | reverse complement strand
CAACTCGGCGGGCGTCACGCCGTTGTTCAGCGCGCCGCGCACGTGGCCCTTGAGCTCGTGCTGCCTGCCCAGGGCCGTGAGCATGGCCACGGTGATGAGGCTGCGGGTCTTCAGGTCGAGCCCTTCTCGCTGCCAGACATCCCCCCAGGCCTTGCGCGTGATGTGCTGCTGGATGGGCTCGGTGAACGCGGTCATGTCGCCGAACGCCTTGTCCACGAAGGCATCGCCCATGACCTGCCGGCGCATGGCCAGGCCTTTGTCGAATTCGGGATCGCTGGATGAGCTCATGGGGACTCCGGTGGAGAGGAAACAAAGGGGTGCCGAAACCATACCGCAACCGGAAATAGCGCACGAATTCCCTGCTTTTTCCATCTCAAGTCGATTTTGGCGCTGTCGATAGTGCCCCAAGAGCAATTTTTATAGCAACAGCTCCACCTTCCGCACGGTCCATCTGACCGCTTGAAACACACAGCCTTCGACATCTCCCGGGCCCGCCCGTGGTCCGGCCGACCTCTTCCATGAATCGCATCTACACCACCATCTGGAACCACGCCATCAATGCCTGGACCGTCGTCAGCGAAGTCGCGAGCACGCGTGGCAAGCGCGGCTCCTCGCGCGTGGCCGGCGCCCTGCTGCTCGCCCCTCTGACGGCCATGGCCGGCGACCTGCCCACGGGTGGCACCGTCACCGCCGGCCAGGGCAGCCTGCACCAGGCCGGCCAGGTGCTCACCATCCAGCAGAACACCGACAAACTGGCCATCGACTGGAACAGTTTCTCCATCGGCCAGGGTCACACCGTCAACTTCGTGCAACCAGGCGCGGCCTCTGTCGCGCTCAACCGCGTGCTCGGTCCCGACGTGTCCGTCATCCAGGGCGCGCTGAATGCCAATGGCCAGGTGTTCCTGGTCAACCCCAACGGCGTGCTGTTCTCGCCCACCGCCCAGGTGAACGTGGGCTCGCTGGTGGCGTCCACCCTGAACATCAGCACCGAAGACTTCCTGGCCGGCCGGTACCACTTCAGCGGCGACAGCGCCGCCGCCATCGTGAACCAGGGCCAGATCTCGGCCGCGGCCGGTGGCCATGTCGCGCTGGTCGCGGCGCGCATCGTCAACGACGGCCAGCTCTCTGCTGAACGCGGCAGCGTGCTGCTGGCCGCCGGCAGCGCGGTGCGACTCGACCTGGGTGGCCCGGTGCAGATCGAAGTGGACGGCGGCGCGCTGGGCGCGCTGATCGACAACGGCGGCGCCATCCGCGCCGACGGCGGCACCGTGCTCATGACCGCGCGCGCCGTCGACAGCCTCACGGCCACTGTGATCAACAGCAGCGGCCTGATCGAGGCGCGCTCGCTCGGCGTCGGCGCCGATGGCGTGGTGAGCCTGGTCGCTGAACAAGGTGGCGTGCAGGTCGCGGGTCGCATCGATGTGTCCTCAGCGCAGGGCCAGGGCGGCAAAGCCATCGTCACCGGCGACAGCGTCACCCTCGCCAACGGCGCGGTGATCGATGCCACCGGTGCCACCGGCGGCGGCGAGATCTACGTCGGCGGCGGCTGGCAGGGCAAGGGCGGCATCGCCCAGGCCACGCACACCACGGTGGAGGCCGGCGCGCTGCTCGACGCCTCGGCCACGCAGAACGGCAACGGCGGCACGGTGGTCGCCTGGTCCGACATCAAGAACACCGCCGGCCGCACCGACGTGGCAGGCGCGCTGCGCGCGCGCGGCGGCGCCGACGGCGGCAACGGTGGCCGCATCGAAACCAGTGGCGCCACGCTGTCGGTGAGCCGCGCGGCCGACGCCGCCGCGCCCAAGGGCAACGGCGGCCTGTGGTTGATCGACCCCACCGACGTCACCGTCGCGGCCGGGGCTGGCGCCCTGGGCAGCAGCACCGTGGGCCTCGACAACATCGAGGCCGCGCTCGCGGGCGGTACCAACGTCTCGATCCAGGCCGACAACACCATCACCTGGGCCAACGACTACACCAACACCGGCGGCAGCGGCCGCTCGCTGATCCTCAGCGCGGACCAGCTCGTTCTGCAGGGCAACATCGGTTCCACCTCGGACCTGAGCTTCATCTTCAACGGCGACGTCAAGCTCGATGGCCACATCACCATCGCCAGCCAGGGCGGTGAGATCTACTTCGCCAAGTACGTGGACTCGGCCACCGCGGGCGCGGGCAACGCCAGCCGCCTCACGCTGACCAACACCGGCACCGGCAGCGTCGTCTTCGGCGACCAGGTGGGCGGCACCAACCCGCTCGATTCGCTGTACGTGACCACCGCATCCACCGGCGCCACGCACATCAACGGCGGCATCGTGCGCACTTTCGGCGAGCAGGTGTACGACTCGCCCGTGGTGCTGGGCGCGGCGGAGTTCCTGAACGCGGGGTTCGAGAACGGCACCACCGGCTGGAGCATCTACAACCAGCGCGTTTACATGAACGGCGGCTCCACCGTGCGCGGCTACCTCACGCCGAACGACCCGAGCGGACCCAACCCTTCCACGGGAGAAAACGTCAACTCTTCCGGTTCCTTCACCTCCGGCGTCACCAACAGCGGTGCCGGTGGCACCCAGGGCCTGCAACTCAGCAGCAGCCAGGGCTGCGACAGCGGCTACTGCATCGTGCGCGGCGGCTACGTCACCAGCGACAGCACCATCGCCCTGGCCAAGGGCGACGTGGTCAGCTTCCAGTGGAACGCGGCCGGCAGCGCGGACGCCTACGACGTGTTCGGCTACCTGCTCAACGTCAAGACCGGCGAGACCCAGGTGATCCTCAACGCCACCGGCGCCAACGCCTCGTCGAGCACGGGCTGGCTGACCGCCAGCACCACCGTGGACACCGCCGGCACCTACGCCTTCGTCTTCGTTTCGGGCAGCTGGGACGCCACCGGCGGCATGGCGCTGGGCGCCACGCTGACGCTGGACAACATTGCCACCACGTCGCTGCTCAATGGCAAGACGCTGGAAGGCAGCTCGCTGAGCTTCCTCCAGGGTATGAACGCGGCCGACAACAAGCTCACGCTCAAGGCCGATGACATCCACTTCGGCGGCACGGTGAGCGGCACCGGCCAGATCGGTTTCGAGGCTCTCAACCCCACCCACGACATCCACGTCGGCGGCGGCGCGGGCACGCCGGGCGACGGCGTGCTCAACGTGTCCTCGTCCACGCTGGCCTCGCTCGCCGACGGCTTCTCGTCCATCAACATCGGTGGTGCCGACATGCAGGGCAACATCACCGTTGTGACCGACACCCAGCTGCAGGACAGCGTGGCGCTCAACGCCGGCACCGGCCACATCCGCCTCGACGCGGCCCTGGGCTCCACCGACATGGTGACGCTGCAGACCGACGGCGGCACGGTCACCCAGGCCGGCAACGCCGCCGTCACGGCCGGCACGCTCGCCCTGGTTGGCACCGGAGGCCAGTTCACGCTGGGCAACGCAGGCAACACGGTGGGCACACTGGTCACCGACACGCAGGACGTTCACCTGGTCAACAGCGGCGCGCTCACCATTGGCAGCGCCACGCTGGCCGACGGCAGCACGCTCAACGGCATCCACAACACGGGCCTCGTGAACGTGAGCACCATCAGCGGTGACATCACGCTGGGCAAGAGCGTTCAGACCAGCAGCACCGCCGGCAACGCCATCGTGCTCAACGCCGGTGCCGGCCAGTCGGCCGGCCAGGCCACGGGCGGCAACGTGACGGTGGGCGCGGGTGCCACCGTGAGCACCGGCGCGGGCGGCCGCGCGGTGATCTACACCGGCAGCCTGGCCGGCAGCACCGGCGTCACCCACGCCGTGGGCAGCGGCTCGGGCAACTTCCGCTACAACAGCGACGAAAGCACCAGCAACTTCACCAAGGCCCTGGGCAGCAGTGGCGTGCATGCCGTCTACCGCGAGCAACCCGTGCTCACCGTGAGCACCAACGCCTCGACCAAGCTCGAAGCCGAAAACTCCGGCGTCAACGGTTTCGACGGCGGTGGCGTGGACGGTTACGACGTGCAAGGCCTGCTCAATGGCGACACCAAGGCCATGCTCGGCGACCCGCGCTACACCACCGATGCGGCCGGCCCCGGCAAGCACGCCATCCGGATCTCGCTGCTCAACGAGCTGGGCTACGCCGTCGTCAACAGCTCGGAGAACGCTGAAGTGGAAGTCACCCTGCCGTTCAACCCGGCTTCGGTGACCGACAGCATCCAGCGCCCCAGCCTCGTGGCGGCACCGGTGCACGTGCCGCAGGTCAACGATCCGGCTTCGGCGCCCGACGCCTCGGCTGGCCTGCAGCTGGTTCAACTGGCGCCCGAGGGCGACAACGGCAGCGCCAGCGGCAGCGGCAGCGCGGCGGATGCCTCGCCACAGGACTGCGCCGCTGGCGGCTGGACCGGCACCGGCTGCAACGCCTCCGCGCAAGTCCTCGTGCGCGGCAGCGGCCTGCGCCTGCCCAGCGGCGGTCACTGACCCGTCACACCACGATCCGACTTTTTTGAGACCTCCCGCCAGGGCCGCCGCAGGCCCTGGCGCGGGCCTCCCCGAACGATTCACATTCCATGGACACGACACCTCGCCTCTCGCCAGTCATGCTGGCCCTCTCCGCGCTCGCCCTCAGCAGCGCCTCTTCCGTTTTTGCCCAACAAGCCCCCGATGCCGGCCGCATCCTGCAAGACCTGCAGCTGCCCCAGCAGGCGCTGCCCGAATCGCTGAACCTTCAGCTCGACGCCCCGCCGGCGGCCAGCGCCGGCCGCGACGACGGCCCGGCGGTCGCTCTCAAAACCGTTCGCATCCAGGGCGCCAGCCGCATCGAGACCGAGCGGTTGCAAGCCCTGATCGCGCCCGCCATCGGCCGCAGCCACACGCTGGCCAGCCTGCGCGGGCTGGCGGACCAGATCACGCGCTTCTACCGTGAGCAGGGCTACCCCTTTGCCCGCGCCTACGTGCCCGCCCAGCGCATGGCCGATGGTGAACTCACCATCGAAGTCATCGAAGGCCGCTATGGCCAGGTGAACGCAGCCTCCCAGGACGCCACCCTGGCCGAGGATGCCGGGCGCTTCCTCGGCGACCTGCGCAGCGGCGACGTGATCGCCATGGACAAGCTCGAACGCTCGGTGCTGGTGCTTTCCGATCTGCCCGGCATCCGTGTGCGGCCGGTGGTGCGCCCGGGCCAGGCCGTGGGCACAGGCGACCTGGCCGTCGAAGTGGAACGCACGAAGGCGGTGGAAGGCCGCGTCTCGGTCGACAACCACGGCAACCGCTACTCGGGCCAGCACCGCGTGCTGCTCGAAGGCGCCTGGAACAACCCCTTCAGCTTCGGCGACCGCCTCAACGCGGCCGTGATGGCCACCGACGAAGACCTGTTTTTCGGCAACCTCGCCTACTCGCGCGCCCTGGGCACCAGCGGCCTGCGCGGCGACGTGGGCTATGCGGTGTCCGACTACAGCCTCGGCGGCGAGTTCAGCAGCCTGCAGGCCTCCGGCACGGCCCGCGTGACCAGCGCCGGGGTGAGCTACCCGGTGGTCCGCAGCAACCGCGCGAACCTGCTGCTCACCGCCCAGGCCCAACACAAGGAGATGGTGGACGAATACCGCGCCACCAGCACGCGCAACGAGAAAAGCAGCACCGTGCTGCCGGTCGCGCTGCAGTTCGATCTGCGCGATGCGCTGCTGGGCGGAGGCATCACCTACGGCTCGCTGGGCTGGACGCACGGCCGCGTCTCGCTCAAGGGCGATGCCCAGCGCCTGGTGGACCGCCTCACCGCCCGCACCGACGGTGCATTCAACAAGGTCAACCTCGACGTCACCCGCCTGCAGTCCCTGCCCGGCGGCTGGACGCTCTCGGCCCGCGTCGCGGCGCAATGGAGCGGCAAGAACCTGGACTCCTCCGAAGACTTCGTGCTCGGCGGCGCCAGCGGCGTGCGCGCCTATCCGCGCGGCGAAGGCGCGGGCGACGAAGGCGTGCTCGGCCAGCTGGAACTGCGCTACGGCCTGGGTGCGGTTGTGCCCTACGCCTTCTGGGATGCCGGCCAGAGCACGCTCAACCGCCGCCCCTGGGCCGTGGGCGACAACCACCGCAGCCTGGCGGGTGGTGGCGTGGGCGTGCGCGCCCAGCACGGCAACTGGTCGGTCGATGGCACCGTGGCCTGGCGGCATGCCGGCGGTCCCGCCACCTCGGACAGCCAGCAGCGCAACCCGCGCGTCTGGGTGACGGCAGCCTACCGCTTCTGAACCGAAGCCCCGGCGAGGGGCGGTACGATGGCCGGACATCCCAACACAAGGAGACCCGCATGAGCCGCTACCCCGCCCCCGACATCAACGACCTGCCCGAGGACATCAAGGCCAAGGTGCTGGAAGTGCAGGAAAAGGCGGGCTTCGTGCCCAACGTCTTCCTGGCCCTGGCGCGCCGGCCCGCGGAATGGCGCGCCTTCTTCGCGTACCACGACGCGCTGATGCTCAAGGAAGACGGTTCGCTCACCAAGGGCGACCGCGAAATGATCGTGACCACCACCAGCGCAGCCAACCAGTGCCTGTACTGCGTGGTGGCGCACGGCGCGATCCTGCGCATCTACGAGAAAAAGCCGCTGGTGGCCGACCAGGTGGCGGTGAACTACCGCAAGGCCGACATCACGCCGCGCCAGAAGGCGATGCTGGACTTCGCCATGAAGGTCTGCCAGCGCTCGCACGAGATCAACGACGACGATTTCGCCCCGCTGCACGCCCACGGCTTCTCCGACGAAGACATCTGGGACATCGCGGCCATCACCGCGTTCTTCGGGCTGTCCAACCGCCTGGCCAGCTTCAGCAACATGCAGCCCAACCCGGAGTTCTACCTCATGGGTCGCGTGCCCAAAGCGAAGAAGGCCTGACACCGGCAAATCAGACAAGGCTGACAGCATTTCCTGTGAGCGCGCGGTTCAATCGAATACGCCACACAACAACACAAGGAGTGTTTCCATGTCGATCAAGCCATCCATCCGACGCGCCTTCCTGCTCACCGCCGCCCTCGCCCTGGGCACGGGTGCGGCCTACGCGGAAGACCTCAAGGGCCGCATCACCGCCATCGACACCACCGCCAAGACCTTCACCGTCAACAGCGAAGTGATCTACGTGACCGACAAGACGGACTACGAGAACGACTACAAGCGTTTCGAGGACCTGCGCCAGGGTCATTACGTGGAAGTCGACATCGACCGCCGCGATGGCCGCCTGTACGCCGACGACGTCGAGTACAAGAAGGACGCCCGCGAGAACAAGCAGTAAGCCCGAAGGCCGTCAGCCGCCGATGCGCAGCAGCTTGCCGCTGCCGCCGTCGGTGAGCAGGTACAGGCGGCCGTCGGGCCCCTGCCGCACGTCGCGGATGCGCTCGTTGCGGTTGGCCAGCAGCCGCTCGCGCCCCACCACCCGCGTGCCATCGAGTTGCAACCGCCACAGGGCCGTGCCCGCCAATGCACCCACGAACAGGCTGCCCCGCCAGTTCGTGGGAAAGTTGCCGGTAAAGAACGCCATGCCACTGGGTGCGATGGATGATTTCTGCCCACCCGTCCAAGGCGAGCCGTCGATCGTCTCCCAGTACGCCACCGGTTGCTCCATGCCGACCTTGGCCGTGCCCTCGCCCACCGGCTGGGTCGTGCCGTACTCCTGCCCATAGCTGATGATGGGCCAGCCGTAGTTGCGACCGGCCTGTGTGAGGTTCACCTCATCGCCGCCCTGCGGGCCGTGCTCGCTGGTCCACAAGGCCCCGGTGTCCGGGTGCAGCGCCGCGCCCTGCGGGTTGCGGTGGCCGTAGCTCCAGATGCCGGCCTGAGCACCCGCCAACACCGGGTTGCCCGGCGCGGCCGCACCCGAGGTGGTGATGCGCACCACCTTGCCGTTGCCACGGCTCAGGTCCTGCGCGTAGCCGCGCTGGTCGTTGCTCTGTCGATCGCCCAGCGTCACGAACAGGTGGCCGTCGCGGTCGAACACCAGGCGAGAACCGAAATGCCCGCTGCTCGCCACCTTGGGCAATTGCCGGTAGATCACCTGCAGGTTCACCAGCGCCATCGCGCCCGTGTCGAGCTCGGCCCGCGCCACGGCGGTGCCATTGTTGTTCGCATTGCCGCTGTCGGCTTCCGAGAAGCTGAAATAGATGCGCCGGTTGCTGCCGAAGTTCGGGTCCAGCACCACGTCCAGCAAACCGCCCTGCCCGCCCGTGTCCAGGGCGGGCAGGCCGCTGATGAGGTTGAACGATTGCGCGTTCGCGGCGTAAAGCCGCAAGCTGCCCGTGCGCCCCGTCACCAGCATGCGACCGTCTGGCAGAAAAGCCAGGCTCCAGGGATTGGGCAGATTCGTGGCGAGTTCGGTGACGGTCACCGGCCCCGTGGTGGGCACGAAGCCGGCGCCGTCGGACGAAGAGGGCTCGCTGTCGCCACCGCCGCCGCAGGCTGCCAGCAGGCCCAGGGACAGGCCCGCAGGAACCAGGACGCGAGACAGGTGGCGCATGGGCTCATGCTAGGCACGCAAGCGCTCCTTGTGTGCAAGCATTTGTGTGTGCGCCAGCGCACACAGCGCTCAGCTCAGTTGCGCGCGCAACCAGTCAGGCAGCGGAGCGGACTTCTTCAGCGGGAAATTCACCCACACCGTGGTCGCGCCGCCGGCCGCATACACCGTGTCCGGGTCGTCGCTGCGCGTCAGCGTGCACCAGCTCTCGAAGCTGCTTCGGCCCACGTCGCTCACGTACATGGTGGCGATCACGTCGCCCGGGTATTCGAGCTGCCGATAGAAATTGCAGAAGGCGTTGGCGATCACCGGGCCTTCGCCCGAAGGGTCCGGCGGGCAACCGATCGAACGCATCCATTCGATGCGGATGATCTCCAGGTAGCGGAAGTAGATGGTGTTGTTCACGTGGTTCATGCCGTCCATGTCACCCCAGCGGATCGGGATAGTCATGCTGAACACGCGCTTCTTCTGGTCGGGCAGGTCGAGTTTCATGGGTCAGGTGTCAACGGTGTGCCTTGATGGAGGCAAGGATACCCAGCACGAACAGCACGCACGCCGTCCACTGCAGGGCGGCGGGCCACTGGGCGCTCCAGGCGAAGGTGTAGATGAGGCCGAACACCGTCTCGCTCACGATGAGCTGGCCCGCCAGGCTCGGGCTCAGGCGCCGGCTGGCCATGTTCCAGAGCACCGAGGCAATCCAGGCCGAGCCGATGCCGGTGACCGCACAGACGAGCAGGAAACGGTCAAACCCCGGGCGCTGCACCAGCGCGTCCCCATCGGTTCCGGCCACCGCCCAGATGCCGAGCGCGCCCAGGCCCGCCGCCACGCCCAGCCAGTTGGCCCACACCGTGGAATGGACCTCCGGATGCAGGCTCAGCCAACGCGCGTTCAACAGGCCGAACGCCGTCCACGACGCCATGGCCAGCACGGCAAAGAAGATGCCCAGCCAGAGATCGTCGCCACCCCCGGCCTCGCCCGAGCCATGCGCCGTGACCCGCATCATCAGCGCCAGGCCGGCCATGGTGAGCAGCAGCCCGGGCACCAGGGCACGCCAGCGCAGGCCCTGCGGCTTGCCGAGCAACATGATCCACAGCGGGATGGTGCCGATGATCAGCACCGG
>JAGOCV010000146.1 GCA_017998575.1 Burkholderiaceae bacterium | reverse complement strand
GCTGGCCAATCTAAACACCGTGCTGCGCCGACTGGATCGCAATCCGGCGCAATACCTGCTCGGTGGAGAGAACATTGAGGAAACCAAGCCGTGAACACTTCCGCCAGGATGATTCCCGTCGCTGCCGTGACTATGACGCTAGTACTCGGCTTGTCCGCGTGCAGTGTGCTTCCCAAAGCAGCTCCAATGGTCACCTACAAATTGCCCGACTATCACATCGCCCAGGCGGAGAGTACGCCGCGCGCCGTTCCGGGACCCGGGGCGCTGCGCGTCTACGCCCCTGAGAGTAGTCGCGTCCTGGATTCGGAGCGGCTGTTCATTGCGCAGCCCGATGGTCGCTTGTCGGCTTGGCAAGGAGTGCGTTGGGCCGACCCCGCACCGGTGCTGCTGCGTGACCGAATCGTCGAAGCCTTCATGCGCGATGGGCGGTCGACTTCCGTGATTACCGATAGCACCCCAATGAGCGCCGATATGGAGTTGCGCAGTACGCTGCGGGCGTTCCAGCTCGAATACCGCGGCACTGAAGCGATCGCCGCGGTTCGGCTCGATGTGCAACTGGTCGATCCGGCCAAACGGACTGCTATTGCCAGTAGACGCTTCGAAGCAATCCAAGCCACAGGCAGCAAGCGAGAGGCCGATGTGGTGAGCGCGTTCGGTGTCGCCACGGATATATTGGCCGGGCAGATCGTTGAATGGGCAGTTCAGGTCGGGGCAGCGCGTTTGCGAGTTGCACCGGAATTGGCAAGCAACCATGCACCCACAGCGTCGTCGATAAGCACAGACTAGTCGTCTTAACGGAGCACAGAAGCTAGGGCCAAAACGCTGCTCGACACCTTAACTCGGTACGACAGCCTACGGCCCCGATCCAATCCCAGGACCTCTTTGCCGTCCAACCTCCCATGACACACCGCCGCCGCGTACAGTCGCGGCGATCTGCTGCCCCAGTCGTGGCTCGATTATCGGCCGCCAAGGCACCAGACTGAATCCCATGCCGTCATCGAGCAGCGCATAGCGACCGCTGGCGAGCATGACCGAGCGCCGGTAGATGCCGGCTACGCGCTGCCCGTCTGTGACGTGCCGATGCTCCAATCCGCTATCGGCGGCAATGTGCTGGGCGGCCTGCGCCAGCTCCCGATTGCGCAGCGTTTCCAGCAGATTCCGGGAGAGAATCAGCCGCTGCCCGCGCCGCTGGGCCAGCCCCTGTTCTTCGAGGAAGTCGGCGCGCTGCTGCAAGGCTTGCCTAGCATCGCCGCCAAAGCCCAGGTCGCCCAGTCCCTTGCCGCCGCCGATCAACTGCTGATCCAGCCAGGTCGCGCCGATGACGCGGGCCTGCCGTTCAATCGGCAGATGCGATTTCAGTTCGACCGCCACGCCGCCCAGCCGCTGCGCGTCGTACTGGCGGCCACGCTCGGCCAAGTCGTCCGGCACCTTCCATAACCCCTCGGCCACGCGCTCCACGATGCCGGCCCGCCGTAGGGCTTCCAGCCGGCGGATATGGGCCGCCACAGCCTCTTGCGGGTCGCGGCCGGGCTTGGCTCGGCCTTGCTCGATCGCCAGGTGGTGATCGGTGCGGTACAGGCCATTGCTCGCCAGCGTGGCGATGTTCTTGTCGGCCGCCCGCACCTCGGCGGAACCGCGTACCTCCACCACCGCGCCGATGGGATAGTTCGCCAGCTCGTCGCGGGCGTCCAACGCGACGTAGTGGGCTTTGCCGTCCAACCCGTCGATGACCAGATAGCCGCGGTCGTGCAGCTCGTCGGCCAGACCCTTAGCAGCCACGCGACCGACGATAGTGCGGCCGTCGTCGCCCGGCTCGAACACCGCCAGCTCGCGAGGCTTGCCGCTCATGGCCCGCTGCATCGTTCGGATGATGTCGCCACGCTCGCCCAGGGCACGCAAGGTCTTCTCCGCGTCCGCATGGACGGCCCAGGTGCCGGGCTGCACCTCGTCGGCCAGGCCCAGGCGCTGCAAGTGTTGCAGGCGGCCGATCAGCAGCAGGCGCTGGCGTTGCAGCCGGGGTTCGTTGAAGCGTTCGATCTGCACCCGGCCATCCTCGCCGGCCTCGCGCTGCAACGTGCGGTCGAGGCTCGTCCACCGCTCTTGCTCCACCTCGCGCTGCAAGGTCTGCTGGATCTCCAGTTCGGTGCGCGGCCCCAGCCATTCCGTCGCCAGCTCGGCGGCGCGATGGCGGAAGCCGTGGGCGATGTAGTCGCCCGCGATGATGAGGTCTTTGCCGGTATCGTCGCGTCCGCGCACGATCAGGTGCGTGTGCGGGTTGTCGGTGTTCCAGTGATCGACCGCCACCCAATCCAGCCGCGTCCCCAGGTCGGCCTCCATCCGGTTCATCAGGTGCCGGGTGTAGGTGCGCAGGTCGTCCAGCTCCGCACTGTCTTCAGGTGAGACGATGAAGCGGAAATGATGTCGGTCGTCCTGGCAGCGTTCCTTGAAGGCATCGAGGTCGGCTTCGTCGGTCTGCGGCCCGTAGGCACGGCCCGGCTCGCCGTTCCGGCCGGCACCGTCGCGCTCGATGTAGCGCAGGTGCTTGGCGAGCGACTGCGGACTGGCGTTGCGCTGGTTGACCAGCAGCGTCTTGATGGTCACGCGCCGTGACATAGGGGTCAGCTTTGCGCCTGCGAAGCGCGCCGCCGTATGGCCGCGTCCAAGCCGTGAGCCGGGCCGCTGGCCGGCGTGCTGGCCGCTCCCGCCAGCGGTAGGACGGCGCACCGCCGACTTGCCGCCGCTGGCCTTGCCAGCCTGCTTGAGCACCTTGGAAACGAAGCTCTGGCCCTGGCCTTTGCCTCGGTTCTTCGGCGCGCCAGGGCGCACCCAGAAATCATGGTCGCCGCGGTCGGTCATGGCTGTGCTCCCTGCAAGCTCCGGCGTGTCCGAGCGTGCGAAGCACGCGGACATGCCTGCATCGGCGCGTGCCTCGCGCCCCACGCGGCACGGCGGCGAAGCCGCGCCGTGCCGCGCCACCCCCACGTGCAGACTGGCTTTGCGGGCGGCAGAGTGCCGAACCCTTTTGTCTTGCCTTCCGCCTTTGCCCCTCGCTCCCGCTCCGGGCATCGGCGGCCCGGCGGCGCTGCTGCACGAGCAGCCAGCCCGCCGGCGAACACGCCAATGGCCGCAGGCCAGGCGCGTTCGAGGCAAGACGCCTGCACGTTGGGCGGCTGCGCCGAAGGCAGCGCGAAGTGCGGTGCGAATGCACCCGCACTGCACGCGCGACGACACGGCGACGAACAGTAGAACGACATGCCCGATGGCACGATGAGAGGCGCGGCAAAGTGCAGCGAATCGGCGGCCATCATGGACGTGTCTCCAGCCAGATCGGATGCGCAACGCCGATCACGGCGAACGCGCTGACCGGCCCGAAATAGCGGCTGTCGAACGACGCCGGGTTGGTCGCGCTCAACAGGAACAGTTCGCCCGGTTGGAGACGGCGGCAAAGCTGCAAGGATGGCAGCGGCCGGCCCAGCCGGTCGGCAGGCAGGGCGGCGGCCACCGGCACGCCGTCGATGCGAACCTGGCCGGCGACGATGCAAACGTGTTGTGGCGCGACTGCGCCCACACGTTTGAGCAGCGGAACGCGGGTCGGCAGGTAGCCGCGCTGCGCAGCCAGCATGGCGGCCCTGTCGGGCAGCGGCATCAGCACGATGCTGTCCACGGACAGCGGACGTGGCCGCGAGGCGGTGCGCGGGTCGAACGGTTCGATGCGATACCAACCGACCGCCACGCTGTCGGACGGGTTGTAGGCCATTCGCGGCAGGGGCTGCACGAACGCCGCCCAGGCCAGCGCAGCGAGGCCGACGGTGGCGAAGCCTGCCAGCACGAGGCGAGCGCGCAGGCGCGAGCGAGGATGCGGCACGGGGCCGGTCGTGGAAATCGTGGTCATGGCAATGCCCTCCCGGCCAGCCAGGCGGCGTGCCGTTCTGCGGTGTATGTGGGTAGCGCCGAGCGCGCTGCGAGCCGGTTCGCGAGCGTGCGCCAGTACGCGGGCGATGTGTCTGCGGCTGCGATGCCCAGCGCCTCGATGCCGTCGATGCGTTCCAGCACGGCGCGCACGTTGGCATCGCCTTCGGCGTGCAGCAGCAGACGCGCGCCCGGCTGCACGCCGGGGATGCGCTGCACGGCGTCCAGCGGCGTGGCGGTCTGCATCACCATGAGCTGCCAGCGGATCGTGCCGTAGTCGTTGGCCTGCCAACGGATGCGGCACAGAACCGCGTTCGGCAGGAACACGGCGCAGCGCCGCCAGCGGTCGAGCTGGAGCGTGCGCGCCGGTTCGCCGAAGCGCAGGTAGAGCTTGAAGCGCGGTTCGATGTAGGCCAGCGCCACGCGCGTCAGCGGCACGTTGCCGGCCTGGCCGGCGAGTGTCGAAGGCGCCGGCGGCGGCGCAGCCGTGGGCGCACTTGCTTTGGGGGTGTGGGCGGTCGAAGCGGATGCGTTCACGGCGTGCCCTCCGGGGGAAACTCCCGCTCCAGCAGGTCGCGCAGCAGTTCGGCTACGGTCACGCCTCGCGTGAAGGCCGACACCTTGATGCGCGCCCGCATGGCGGGCGTGATGTCGAGCGTCAGTCGAGCGGTGTAGAGGTCGCCTTTCTGCACGGCATCTGCGTCGCCCTGGCGAATCCACGCTTCGGCGTGCGGATTCGCTGGGGGACGCGCACCGATGCCGACGCGCTTGCTGCGTGGTGGTGGCTTCCCAGTCATGTCGGCCACCGCAGCAGTTCGTCGGTGAGCGCGGCGATCTCGCGGGCAGCGGCGCTGTCGGGCGCGGTTTCGCGGGCGAGCCGGCCAGCGGCTACGCTGTCGGCAAAGACGATGCGCTGGTGGATCTCCGAGCGCAGCGCGGGCAGCGGCTGTTCGGCCAGCGATTGCCGTGCCTCCCTGCCGATGATGGTGGTGCTGACGCGCCGGTTGATGACGAAGGCCGCGCGCAGCGCTGGCCGGAACACCTGTGCTTCGCGGATCAGTGCGACCATCTCGGCAGAAGCCCATACGTCGTAGGGGCTGGGCTGCACGGGGATCAGCACGCGCTCGGCCGCCAGCAGCGCGGAACGCGCGAGGGCGGCGATGCGCGGCGGGCCGTCGATGATGATGTGATCGGCCCGCCTGGCGAGTTCTGGCGCTTCCTGATGCAGCGTTTCGCGGGCAAGGCCCACGGCGCTGAACAGACGGGGCAGGCCCTGCTGGCTACGCCGCTGCGTCCAGTCGAGCGATGACCCCTGCGGGTCGGCATCCAGCAGGATGACATGCAGGCCGCGCATCGCCAGTTCGCCGGCGATGTGCGTGGCGAGCGTGGTCTTGCCGACGCCGCCTTTCTGGTTGAGAAACGCGAAGATCATGGCGCGGCCCTCCGAGCTGGAAAGCCGGCCTGGCCGTGCCGTTTCGTGGTTGTCCACCGAAACGGCGCGCTTCTACTAAAAGTTATGTATTTCTTGTTAGGTAAGTTAGAGGGAACGCAAACCCGCGCCGTTGTTGGCTTTCCGGCGTTTTCGTACTCCTGATAGCACGAGGGTCGTACTCCTGATAGCACGATACCCGGTACTCCTGATAGCACGAGGCCGTCCACAGGTTCTCCCGCAGTTATCCCCGTGCCGCGTGCGGCACGGGCCGGAAGGTCAGCAGCTCGGTGTTGTCGTCCGGCATCCGCTCGATGCCGAGGACGTAGCCGGGCAACGACTGCCGCGCCACCAGGGCGCGCACGTCGTAGGCGAAGTCCGAGAAGCGGGCCGCGCTGCCGGATTTGCGGTACAGGTGTCGGAAGTCGAATTGCCAGCCGTGCTCCTGCCGCCCGCCATGCTTGCGCACCAGGCGGTACAGCCAGCGTTCGATACCGCCCTTCAAGCGGAAATAGGCCGGGTCGATGGTCAGCACCAGGGCGGCGTCGAGCACGCCGGCATAGAACCAGTCCGGCAAGATCAGCTCGATGCCCAGCGGGGTGCCGCTGGCGTCGGCGAGTTCCTTCCACTCGTTGATCCACGAGAAGCGATGCAAGCGCCTTCCCGTGGTTTCGCGGATGGACGTGGCCACCGTGGTCGATTGCAGCCGGTCGAGGGCGGCCTTCAGGCGCTGGTAGTCGTTGAGGGACGTGCCGCGCCCGATGAAGCGCAAAATCTCGTAAGGCGTGGCGCGTATCCAGCGCGACGGGCGCAGGCCCGCGTCGCGCGCCTCCACGATCTGCGAGGCGGCCCATATCAGCACGTCGGCATCCCATATCGTTGCGATGCCGTGCTCCTGCGTGCCTTCCACGCGAATGGTGACGTTCCCGCTGCGGAAGTCGATCGGCGCCGTGCGCCGCGACTTGGCAAGCGAGAAGAACGGAAAGGCCATCAAGTCCTGGGAATCGCGTGGCGCCATGTCGCCCGGCAGCGCGCGGAACAGATCGAGCTGTTCGCGCTGCGGCAAGGCTTGCCCTGGCGGGCTGGACATGGCGAAGGCCACCCACGCGCCGACGATCAGCGGCCATCACGGTAGTCGCCCGCGTGGCGCTCGGCGTATTCGGGATCGGACGTGGCCTCGTAGCTGCGCTGGTCGGCCCAGGCATCGAGGTCGGACACCGCGTACATGACGCGGCGGCCGAACTTGCGGAACTTGGGGCCGCCGCCGATCACCCGCTGCTTCTCCAGCGTGCGCGGCGACAGCCGCAGGTAGTCGGCGGCTTCGTCGTTTGTCAGGTAGCGTTGAGGCTGCGAGGTCGCAGTGACGGCAGCGGCGGCAGGCCGCGAGGGAGCAGGTCGCATGGGATGTACCTCCATCAAGCCCGGCCACACCACGCGGCCGGATAGAGGCACTCTCAAGAAAGCAAGGCTTCTTGCTAAGGGACGATTCGCACGGGTCGAGAAACGTCCCCCCTAATGCGACGGGAACATTGGAAGCTGCGCTAGTCGGCGGTAGCCGCCGTGCATCAGCTCATCGCCGCGGCGTACCAGCCGCCGTACGCGGGCACGCAATGCACTGTCTTTGTGCCAGTCGGCCGCGACGGCATCCGCGCCGAACAGACCTTCGCCCACCTCGCGCAAGGAGGCTCCCGCGAGGGTCGCGTCGAGCGCTTGCAAGGTATGCAGTTCCAGCAGCGCGGCGGGCGTGGGGCGGGAGCGGGCTGTTGCCACAGGCGTGGCCACGGTTGCGGCAGATAGCGCATCCAGCTTCGCAGCGAGCGTGCGGTAGCGCGCACAGGGCGTGGCGCAGGCGCGTGTGGCGTAGAGATAGGCCGAACCATCTTCCAGGTCGGGTGCGAGTGCCAGCCGAACGCAGCAGCCTGGCCAATGCGATACGAGCACCAGGCGCTTGCCGTCGTGGGTCAGTTGCTTGCGCCCAGGAATGCGCCAGAACTCGAAGGTATGCGCATCGGGTGGTGGGTCGGCGTCGGGGTATAGCTGCACCACGGCATCGTGATCGGGGAACCAAGCAGGATGTGCGTCGCGCGCATCCAGGCCGGGATCTTCCAGCAGGCGCAGGCCCCAGGCCTGCGCCGCATCAGGCTTGCGACGCCGGCGTAGCCAGTCGCGCCGGTAGCTTGGATTCCTGCGCAAATACTCCCAAGCCAGCGCTGGGCCATCGAGGTGCAGCGTGTAGAGATACGCGGCCGTGGGATACCAGTGTTGGCTGCTGCGGTCAGTCATGGCGAAACCTCCCTGTTTCTGGGAACGTCGCCACAATTCCGCTGTGCGGGAGCTATCGAATCGCCATCAAGTGGTCATCAAACTCGGGTTACGCTTTAACTGCTGGTGTCAAGACAGATTCGCTCCAGTGCATTGCCGAAATCGTCTAAATGCGACGACTGCACCGCCCGGAAATGGGGTGCAGCATTGAACACCGTGCCGAATCTCGCGCCTGGCATCATGACTGTTTTGGTCAGGAGCGCACCACCCTGGTGCAAGCATGCGGATCAAGACTTGCCAGGTCTTGGCTAAGACCGAAATAGTCACAATGCGATACTTTTTGCCTGGTCGCGCTGGAATGCGTCAATCGGTGATCGAACCGTTTTCCTGAGCCAGTCGAACGTATTCCGACAGCGGCCGCGTCGGCTGGAAATACCGATCTCGTATCACGGGCTGCTTGAGCGGCCCGACGATGGACGCCAGATCGGACAGCTTCACCGTCGCCAGGGCAGGCATCCCGATCCCGAGGTCGATCAGGCCGTAGGCCGTATCGCCATCGGTCGGATCGAGCGCGGCCAATAGCCAGGTCGCATGTGCGTCCGGTGTGAACAGGCGCACCACGGGCAGCGGGTCACATTCCTGGCCTGCGGCGCGGGTGAGGCCGTGGGCCAGTAGGTGCACCCGGTCTTCCTCGGTGACAAGCGTGGTCAAGGCCGCGCCCCTTCCACGAACACACGCAATCGCCGAGGCGCATCTGTGCCTGCGGACGGATGCACGTATGCGCAAGCGCACGAAGCCGCAAAAGCGGAGAGGCACGAAGGCGTATTGGTGGAAGTCAGGAAAGACACGGATGCGGTTCCCTGGGTCTGAGGAAATCCGCAGATGCGGATCTCCGTAAAAGCACGGAAAAGGAAAACATCACCACCAAATGAACACTATAGATTGTAGTCCTATAGGGCGCAATGGGCTGTCATCTTGGTTTTTTGGGGAAACCATAGGTGGCAGCGAAGAACTCATTGGCAGCGGCGATTCGGACGGTAAGGAAGGCGCGTGGTTTGAGCCAGGAAGCGTTCTCCAACGTGTCCAGTCGCACCTACATGAGCACGCTGGAGCGCGACCTGAAAAGCCCAACCATCCAGAAGCTGGCCGATCTGTGCGAGGTCATGGAAGTGCATCCGCTCACGCTGCTCACATTGGCTTATGCCGGTGACAGCACCCGCGAAGCTGATGAATTGCTGGCACAGGTGCGCCAGGAACTCAGGGCGATATTGGAAGAGCCCGACACGCCTTAGCGCGTTGGCGTGTGGTACTGAATTGCAGCAAGCGGAGCGCGCAGCGCCGCAGGCGCGAAGGCGTGAGGGATTGAAGCCGGATGGCCGTGACGGCTTGCCGGCACGGGGCGAAGCCCGAAAGCCCGGCGGCGCTTACAGCGCCGACACGCCACACACCGCTCGTTGACACGGATTGCGAGCCACAAGGCACGCATGCAGGCCCGCGGTGACGGGCGTATCCAGCACGCGGCAGCAGCAGAAATCCTGCGCGTGCGGTGCTGCGATCAGCAGCATCGCGCCCCGCCGCAGTGGGCGGGACGCGGTAAGCGGCTGTCAGGCCGCCTTCGGCTTGTTGCGCGACCAGATCAGGTCGTGCGTGCCGTCCTCGTTCTCGATCAGGCGGGCATAGACCGTCGCCGGGAACGAAGGGTCGTCGATGGATACGGACAGGTATTCCCGCCCGGCCTCGCTGGTCTTCTTCCACGCTGCGCCGACTTCGTGGCCAGCCGCTTGCAGGTGGAAGTCGGGGGCGTTCTCGGTGTCGCCCTTGTCGTTGGGAACCAGCTTGACCTTGACGTTGAGCGTCAGGGTGCGAAGCGTGCCGGTGAAGCCGTCTTTCTCTGCGGTGAAGGTGCCGATGTTAGCCATGATGTTTCTCCTTTCGGGTTGAACAAGGTCGCGCCAGTGCGTCCTTGTTGTGATCCGGCCGGCGGGGGATGGGC
>JAGOCV010000145.1 GCA_017998575.1 Burkholderiaceae bacterium | reverse complement strand
GGGTAGGGCTAACGTGGGTCAGATCTGAATGAAAACTAACGCGTTTAGTGGATCAGATTTCGGCGGAATTCAACACCTCGTGGCCTGAACATGCTTTAGCCACTATCTGTATCGACAAAAGCGCCGGGTAGAGAGAAACCAGCGCCAAAGCAGGGCAAGGGGGCTGCTAGCTGTATTTCGGAGAAGTGAGAGACGGGGTGCCATCGGCCGCAACCCCGCACCGCGCCTAGCGTTCGAACAATAAAAAAGCCCCTGCAATGCAGGGGCTTCAGACTCGCTGGCGGAGAGGGTGGGATTCGAACCCACGGTACCTTGCGGTACGCCTGATTTCGAGTCAGGTACATTCGACCACTCTGCCACCTCTCCTAGGTTTCACCGAGTGAAGCCCGCGAGTGTACTACAGAATCGGCGGGCAGATCTCAAGGCTTGAGCGTCTCCAATCCGCCCAGATAGGGGCGCAGCGCCTCGGGCACGGTGATGCTGCCGTCCTGGTTCTGGTAGTTCTCCAGCACGGCCACCAGCGTGCGGCCCACGGCCAGGCCAGAGCCGTTCAGGGTGTGCACGAGTTCGTTCTTGCCCTGGGCGTTCTTGAAGCGGGCCTGCAGGCGGCGCGCCTGGAAGGCTTCGCAGTTCGATACCGAGCTGATTTCGCGGTAGGTGCCTTGTGCCGGGATCCACACTTCCAGGTCGTGCGTGCGCGTGGCGCCGAAACCCATGTCGCCCGTGCACAGCAGCATCACGCGGTAGGGCAGGCCCAGCTTCTGCAGCACGGCTTCGGCGTGGGCCGTCATCTCGTCGAGCGCTTCATAGCTCTTGTCGGGGTGCACGATCTGCACCATCTCGACCTTGTCGAACTGGTGCTGGCGGATCATGCCGCGCACGTCGCGGCCGCCGCTGCCGGCTTCCGAGCGGAAGCACGGCGTATGCGCAGTGAGGCGGATGGGCAGACCGGCCTCGGGCACGACTTCGTCGCGCACGTAGTTGGTCAGCGGCACTTCGCTGGTGGGAATGAGGTAGAGGTCATCGCCCTCGCCGTCCTGGCCGCCCTTGCGCGCGGCGAACAGGTCTTCGCCGAACTTGGGCAACTGACCGGTGCCACGCAGCGTGGCGGCGTTCACGATGTAGGGCGTGTAGCACTCGGTATAACCGTGCTCCTGCGTCTGCACGTCGAGCATGAATTGCGCGAGTGCCCGATGCAGCCGTGCCACCGGGCCCTTCATGAAGGTGAAACGCGCGCCAGCCAGCTTGGCGCCGGTTTCGAAATCCAGCCCCAGCGGCGTGCCCAGATCGACGTGGTCCCGCACAGGGAAGTCGAACGAGCGCGGCTGGCCCCAGCTGCGCAGCACCACGTTGCCGGATTCGTCGGCGCCCACGGGCACGCTGGCGTGCGGCAGGTTGGGCACGGCCAGCAGCAGCGTCTGCAGTTCCGCCTGCAAGGCGTCCAGGCGGACGGCTGCGCCGTCGAGCTCGCCCTTGAGGCTGCCCACCTCGGCCATCACGGCATCGGTGTTCTCGCCCTTGGCCTTCAGCTGGCCGATGGATTTGCTCAATGCGTTGCGGCGGGCCTGCAGCTCTTCGGTACGAATCTGCAGCGCCTTGCGTTCGGTCTCGAGCGCGCGGAAGGCGTCCACGTCGAGGAAGGGCTGCGGGTTCTTGCGGGTCTGCAGGCCGGCGACGGCCGCGTCCAGGTCTTTTCTCAGCAGGTTGATGTCGAGCATGGCGGGATTCTAGGTGGCGGCAGGCACGCGATACGCGGCCTGCCGCCTGGCCGGTGGAGGCGTCAGGACGAGAGGGAGGCGGGATCGACGTTGGCGCCGCACACGATGAGGCAGACGCGCTCGTCGGCCCGGGGAACGTAGGCGCCGGTCTGCAGCGCCGCCAGCGGCAGTGCCGCTGCGGGCTCCACGGCCAGGCGGAGCTCGCGCCACAGCCAGTGCTGGGCGGCGCGGATGGCGTCGTCGGCCAGCAGCAGCGACTGCGCCACATGACGCTGCGCCACCTGCCAGGCGATGGCGCCGATGCGCCGCGCGCCCAGCGAATCGGCGGCCACGCCACCGACGGACACGTCCACCGGCTGGCCCGCCGCCCGCGCGGTATGGAGGGTGGGCGCGAGTTCGGGCTCCAGTGCGACGACCTGCGAGCGGCCGGCGAACCAGCTGGCCACGCCGCCGATCAGCCCACCGCCGCCCACGCTGACCAGCACGCTGTCGGGCACGCCGCCCTGCGCCTCGATCTCCAGCGCCAGCGTGCCGGCGCCGGCGACCACTTCGGGCTGGTCATATGCGTGGGTGAGCAGCGCGCCGGTTTCCTGCTGGCGCGCGAGGCATGCGGCCAGCGCGTCGGCGTAGGCGTCGCCCGCCACGACGACGTGGGCACCGAGGACGCGCAGACGCTCCTGCTTGGCGGGCGAGCTGACCGAGGGCACGAAGACTTCGCATCGCGCACCCAGCGCACGCGCGGCCACGGCCGTGGCGATGCCGGCGTTGCCCCCAGAAGCGACGACGACTCCGGCCGGCGTGAGCGGGCCGGCCAGCAACCGGTTGAGCATGCCGCGCGCCTTGAAGCTGCCGCCGGCCTGCAGGTGTTCGAGCTTGAGCCAGACCTCGGCACAGCCCAGTCCCAGCGATGCGCCGGGCAGCTTCCACAGCGGCGTTTCGCGCACCACACCGTGACGGGCAATCGCGGCATGCGCCCGGCGGATGGTGGCGGCATCCGGCACCTGCGGCACGGGGGTCGCGGCGATCGTCATGCGCCCTGCTTGAGGCCCTTGGGCAGCGGGAATCGCACGGTCTCCGCGATGCCGTCCATCCGGCGCACGGCCACCGCACCCATCGTGCGCAGCCGGTCGATGACTTCGCGCACCAGCACTTCAGGCGCCGAGGCGCCGGCCGTCAGGCCCACGCGCTGGCGGCCTTCGAACCACTCGGGCTGAAGCTCGGCCGCACTGTCGACCATGTGGGCAGGCGTGCCCAGGCGCGCGGCCAGTTCGCGCAGGCGATTGCTGTTGGAACTGGTGGGACTGCCCACCACGATGACAACGTCGACCTGCGGGGCCATGATCTTCACCGCGTCCTGGCGGTTCTGCGTGGCATAGCAGATGTCCTGCTGCTTGGGCTCGCGCACGTTGGGAAAACGCGCGCGCACGGCGGCCGTGATCCCGGCGGCGTCGTCCACCGACAGCGTGGTCTGCGTGACGACGGCGAGCTTGCCGGTCTGCCCCGGCTGCACGCGTGCCACGTCGTCGATGTCTTCCACCAGGTGGATGCCGTGGTCGAGCTGGCCCATCGTGCCCTCGACTTCGGGGTGGCCCTTGTGGCCGATCATGATGAACTCGTAGCCCTCTTTCGCGAGCTTGGCCACCTCGACGTGGACCTTGGTCACCAGGGGGCACGTGGCGTCGAAAACGTGGAAACCGCGCTCGGCGGCCTCGCGCTCCACGGCCTTGCTCACGCCATGGGCGGAAAACACCAGTGTCGCGCCGGGCGGGACTTCGGCCAGGTCTTCGATGAAGATCGCGCCCTTGGACTTCAGGTCGTTCACCACGAAGGTGTTGTGCACGATCTCGTGGCGCACGTAGATGGGCGCGCCGAACTTGGCCAGCGCGCGCTCGACGATCTCGATGGCCCGGTCCACGCCGGCACAGAAGCCGCGCGGCTCGGCCAGCACGACTTCGCGGTCCGTGATGCCGGTCGCGGCTGTCATAGCACTCCGATCAGTTTCACTTCGAACGTCACCGGCTGGCCCGCCAGTGGATGGTTGAAGTCGAACAGAACGGCCTCTGCGCTCTCGGCGTTGCCCACCTGCTGCACAGCGCCGGCATAGCTGCCCAGCCCGTCAGGCGTGGGGAACTGCACCACGTCACCCGGTTTGTATTGCTCATCAGGGTCGCCCAGCTCGTTGAGCAGGCGGCGTGCCACCCACTGCTGCATCTCGGGATTGCGCTCACCGAAGGCCTCGCCAGCCGGGATCTCGAACGTGGCGTGGGTGCCCTCGACCAGCCCGATCAGGCGCTGCTCGACCGCCGGGCTCAACTCGCCCGTGCCCAGCGACAGCGTCGCGGGTTTGCCCTCGAAGGTATTGATGATGTCGCCCTGCGGCCCCGCGAGGCGGTAGTGCAGAGTCAGGAACGAGCCGGTCTGGACGGTGGACATGGGGTTTGGAGGCGGCGCGCCCGCGTGGCGGATGGGCTGGATGAAACTGGCCTCCATTGTAGAAAACAGGGAGGGCCGACACCGCCATGGCCATCAAAGACCTTCCGGCCGACTCACGGCCACGCGAAAAACTGCTCGCGCGCGGGCCTGCGGCCCTGGCCGATGCCGAATTGCTGGCTGTGCTGCTGCGTACCGGTGTGGCCGGCAAGGGCGTGCTGCAACTGGCGCAGGAACTGCTGGACATGTTCGGCGGCGTGGCCGGCCTGCTGCACGCGAGCCTGGACGAACTCAAGCGCGTCAAGGGGCTGGGCGGCACGGCCAAACGGGCCGAGCTGGCGGCCGTGCTGGAGGTCACCCGGCGCGCGCTGGCCCAGCAGTTGCGCGAGCGCGAGGTGCTCTCCTCACCCCAGCAGGTGCGTCACTATCTGCAGTTGCACCTGGCGGCCTTGCCGCACGAGGTCTTCGCGGTGCTGTTCCTCGACGCCCAGAACAAGCTGGTGGCGATGGAAGAGCTGTTCCGCGGCACGCTCACACAGACCAGCGTGTACCCGCGCGAGGTGGTGCTGCGCGCGCTCCACCACCGCGCGGCCTCGGTCGTGCTGGCGCACAACCACCCCAGCGGCACGGTACAGCCCAGCCACAGCGACGAGATCCTCACCCGCACATTGCAGGCTGCGCTGGCACTGGTGGACGTGCGGGTGCTCGACCACGTCATCGTGGCGCCGGGCGGGGCGCTGTCGATGGCCGAGCGGGGCCTGATCTGACCGCAAAGCTGTAACAGCCACAGACGCGGCGCCCGCCTACAGCGGGCCACGCGCCCCGCGCACCCGGCCTGCGGCGGGGCCGGCCCACCATGGCGTCCTGCATCCAACAGATCAAGGACACACCATGGCCAAAGACACGCACGACACCCTCTGGAAGCTCATCAAGGACATCCGTTTCGGAATGTTCACGCACCGCCACACCGATGGCAGGCTGCACAGCCATCCGCTCACCACACAGAACAAGTCCGTGGATGACGACGGCGTGCTGTACTTCTTCGTGTCCCGCAGCGGCGAAGTCGCACAACGCTTGCGCGCCGATGGCCTGGTGAACATCGCTTACGCCGACCCCGGCGCCGACAGTTATGTGTCGATCACCGGCACGGCGCGCGACAGCCAAGACCATGCCAAGATCGATGAACTGTGGACCAAGGCGGCCGAGGCCTGGTTTCCCGGCGGTCCCACCGACCCCGACCTGCAACTGGTCGAAGTGCAGATCGAGGAGGCCGAGTACTGGAACGTCACCGACAGCAAGATGGTCCAGCTGTTCAAGATGGCCAAGGCTGTCGTCACCGGCAAACCGCCCAAGGATCTGGGCGAGCACCGCGAGGTGAAGCTGCGCGCCTGACGCGCGCGGACCTCATTCGGACGGTGGCAGCGCATCGGCCGCGACGGGCGATGCGCTGCGCGCGTTGGCGGCACGGATGTTGTGCAGCCACTCGCGCCAGATGGCGACCAACAGCGCCATCAGCACCGGCCCGACGAACAGGCCCACGAACCCCATCGTCTTGACGCCTCCCACCAGGCCGAAGAATGTGGGCAGGAACGGCAGCTTGACCGGCCCGCCCACCAGGCGTGGCCGCAATGTCTTGTCGACGATGAAAAGCTCGACCGACCCCCACACGAACAGCGCGATCCCTGCCACGGCGTGGCCCGAACCCACGAGATAGAGCGACACCAGCGTGAACGCCAGTGGCGCGCCGCCCGGAATCAACGCCATGACGCCGGTGATCACGCCCAGCAGCACTGGCGAGGGCACACCCGCCACCCAGTAAGCCACCCCCAGCACCACGCCTTCACCCACTGCGATCAGGCCCATGCCCGTGACGGTGGCGCTCACGGTGGCTGGCACCACGCGCGAGAACCGCTGCCAGCGAAGCGGCAGTACGCGCTCGCCCACGACATCGAGCTGGCCCAGCATGCGATCGCCGTCCTTGTAGATGAAGAACAGGGTGATCAGCATGAACAGGATGGTCAGCGCCAGATTGACGAAATGGCCGGTGGCCGTCAGCACCAGGCGGTAGATGTTGCCGATGTTCTGGCCGCTCAGCAGCTGGATCCACTCGCCCAGAGCGCCCGGTTCGCCCAGATGCTCGCGCCAGTACAGCGCCAGGCGCTCGCCCACCAGCGGCAGCGATTCAATCCACTGCGGCACGCGCGCGCCACGCCGATTGGCCTCGAGCAGCCAGTTGACGCCCGCATTCGCCTCCTGCAGCGCGTAGTGCAGCGCGAGCGACAGCGGCACCACCAGCACGCCGGTCACCACGACCAGTGCGATGCTCGCCGCCCAGCTGGTGCGGCCTCCGCAGGCGGTCACCAGGCGCCGGTACAGCGGCCAGCTCGCGAAGCCGATGATGAGCGCGGCCAGGATAGGGACGACGAAGCCACGGAAGAAATAGACGCCGGCCGCCAGCAGCAGGAGCAGCAGCAGTCGGGCGATCGATGGAGCATGCAGGACCGTGGTGGGCATGCGGTCGATTCTGGCATGCGCTTCCTGACGCATCGGCCATTCCCGAGCGGGGCCGCGTGGCGGATGACCTGCATGCCACCGGGGCCGGCGCGTGCTCCGCTAAGCTCGGCGCACACGGGAATGTCATGAAAGCTCGATCGCTCCAGGACCTCGGCGCCATCTCGAAGGCGCTCGCCGACACGCGCCAGCAGGCCGAGCGTGCCGCGGCCGAACGTCGCGAATCCGAGCGCCGCCGCGAGGCCGAGGCCAATCTGTTCACGCGCGCAGCCGGTGCCGTGAAGCCGCTGCCTGCGCGCGGCCGCGTGCAGCACATGCCGGACCTGCCGCCGCCGATTCCCGTGCAGCAGCAGCTCGACGACCAGCGCGTGATGCGGGAATCGCTCTCGGATGAATTCGACACCAGCACCCTGCTGGACACCGACGACGCGCTGAGCTTTCGCCGGCCAGGCGTAGGCACCGACGTGACGAAGCGCCTGCGCCGCGGCGACTGGCGTATCCAGCGCGAGATCGACCTGCACGGCCTGCGCACCGATGAGGCACGCGAGGCGCTGGGCGGCTTCGTGCGCGAAGCCCATCGCCTGGGTCTGCGCTGCGTGCGCGTGGTGCACGGCAAGGGGCTGGGCTCGCCCGGCAAGTCGCCCGTGCTCAAGGGGCGCGTGCAGGGCTGGCTGATCCAGAAGAACGAAGTGATGGCCTTCGTGCAGGCGCGTCCTGCCGAAGGCGGCGCGGGAGCGTTGGTGGTGCTGCTGCGGCCGAGCCCGGCGCCGGTCGCCGGGCGTCACTGACGGCGCCGTTGCGGGCCGTCAACCACCCTGGTTGCGCATCCAGTCGGCCGTCTGGAAGAAGCTGTTGTTCAGCCGCTGTCGAAGGCCCTCGGGCACGCCGGTCTCGCCCATGGCCTGATCCATGCAGGACAGCCACTGGTCGCGCTCCTTGATGCCGACCTTGAACGGCATGTGGCGCATGCGCAATCGCGGATGCCCGAAGCGCTCGGTGTAGTGGTTGGGGCCGCCCAGCCAGCCGCACAGGAACCAGAACAGTCGCTGGCGCGCGTTGTCCAGCGTGCTGCCGTGGCTGGCGCGCAGGTCGGCGTAGGCGGGCTCCAGATCCATCAGGTCGTAGAAGCGCTCGACCAGCGCCTGCACCCTCTGCTCACCGCCGATCCATTCGAATGGCGTGTCGAACGGCGGCTTCTCTTCGATCTGCATGCTCATGTGTTCGCTCGTCGCAGTGTTTCCACCACCGGACGCCGCAGCACGTCGCGCAGGCCCCACCAGCCCGCCAGCAGCGCCAGCACCGCGCCGCACAGCGCGCCCACCAGCGGCACCATGGGCGATGCCGTCCACGTGAAGTCGAACGCAAAGCGCGCCAACGCCCAACCCACCGCTACCGCGATCAGGCTGGCGAGAAAGCCTGCCAGCAGGCCGACGCCCGCGAGCTCGGCGCGCTGCACCTGGCGCAGCAGCGCGGCGCTGGCGCCGACGGCGCGCATGATGGCGAATTCCCGCGCCCGCTCCTCGCGCGTGGCCGTGACGGCGGCGAACAGCACCACCAGGCCGGCCGCCAGCGTGAAGCCGAACAGGAACTCCACCGCCCGGATCACCTGGTCGAGCACCTTCTGCACCTGCACCAGCGCCGCCGTCAGATCGACGTTCGTCACGTTGGGGAAAGCGCGCACCAGCGCGTTGTCGAAGCCGCGCACCTCGGGCGCGTGGTAGGCGGCCATGTAGGTCACGGGCAGCTCGGGCATCGCCGATACCGGGAACATGACGAAGAAGTTGGCCCGCATCGACTGCCAGTCGACCTTGCGGATCGAGGTGATGGTGGATTCGTGCGGAATGCCGCCGATGTCGAACACGATGGTGTCGCCCAGCTTGAGGCCCAGGCGCTCGGCGATGCCCTCCTCGATGCTGGCGCCCCTGGCTTCCTCGGGCGTCCAGCGGCCGGCGACGATCTGGTTGTGGTCGGGCGCCTGCGCCGCATGCGAGAGGTTGAATTCGCGCTCCACCTGCCGCTGCGCGCGGTCGTCGGTGTAGTCGTCGGGCGACACAGCGCGGCCGTTCACGGAGACGAGGCGGCCGCGGATCATGGGGAACCAGTCGTAGTTCGACACGCCTGCCTCGCGCAGCTTCGCCTGGAAAGCGTCGGACTGGTCCGGCATGATGTTGATGACGAAGCGGTTGGACGCATCGGGCGGCGTGGCCTGGCGCCAGCTGTTGATGAGGTCGGTGCGCAGCAGCACCAGCAGCACCAGCGCGAGCAGGCCCACGGCCAGCGCACTGACCTGCACCACTGCGTAGGCCGGCCGCGCCGAGATCTGGCGCGTGGCAAGCACCAGCCAGCGCGGCGCGGTGGTTTCGTTCACGCTCTTGCGCAGCGCTTTTACCGCCACCCACGACAGGCCCGCGAACACCAGCACGGCGGCCGCGAAGCCACCCACGGCGATGAGGCCCAGCAGCAGGTCGCTGCTGGCCGCCAGCAGCAATGCGGCAAAGCCCGCCACGCCCAACCCCAGCACGGCCAGCGACGCGGGCTTGAGCGCGCCCACGTCACGACGGATCACGCGCAGCGGCGGCACCTGCGCCAGCTGCAGCACCGGTGGCAAGCCGAAGGCGAACAGCAGCGTGAGACCCATGCCCACGCCCAGCGCGACGGGCCACAGACTGGCGCCGGGCAGGCTGGTTTCGACCAGGCCCGTCAGCAACGCGACGAACACATGGTGGACGGCAAAGCCGATGACCACGCCCAGCACGCTGGCGAACACACCCACCAGCGCGAACTCGAACGCATAACTGCGCGCGATGGTGCCTTGCGACACCCCCAGCACGCGCAGCATCGCGCAGTCATCCAGGTGGTTGGCGGCGAAGCCGCGCGCCGCCAGCGCCACGGCCACGGCCGACAGCAGCGCCGCCAGCAGGGCCACCAGGCTCAGGAAC
>JAGOCV010000437.1 GCA_017998575.1 Burkholderiaceae bacterium | reverse complement strand
CATCAGCAGCGCGCGCATCGAGGCCGGCATCGGCTTCGCGATCGGACTGTTCGGCATGGTCGTCGTTGGCGAGCTGGTGTCGACGTTCCGCGAGCTGGGCTTGGCGCAGATCCTGCGCGACTGGCTGCGCAAGATCCTGGGGGTCGCCCGATGACCGCGCCGATGGTCGTGTACTGGCTGTCACTGGCCGTGCTGATCGGCTCGGCCGTGCTGGCGCTGCTTCACCCGCGCACGCAGACCGGCGTGATCGGCTCGTTTCTGCTTGGCGGCGTTGCGATGTTCGCGTTGTCGGGCTACGACCAGCCGGCCCCGAACTGGTTGGTGGGACTCGTGGCCTGTGAAGCGGCGCTGTGCGTCTACGTCGGCGCGCGCGCCGTCAGGGGGCGATGATGCTGCGGCAGATGCTGGAGTCATTCCTGCGGCCGGCCGAGCCTGCATCGACCGCGATCACTGACAAGCCGCCTGCGCCAGCGCAGATCGTCGATCACGACGCGCGCCTGGTCGAGCAGCTGCGACTGCACGAGGGCGAGCGGCGAAAGGCATACCGCGACACGGTGGGGAAGCTGACCATCGGCATCGGCCGCAACCTCGACGACAAAGGCCTGCGGCGTGACGAGATCGAGTATCTGCTGGCGAACGACATCGCCGACGCGCGTGCCGACCTCGATCGCTACCTGCCGTGGTGGCGCGGCCTGGACCCAGTGCGTCAGCGCGTGCTGATCGACATGAGCTTCAACATGGGCATGGGTGCGCCGAATCGTGGCGGGCTGCTGTCGTTCGTCAACACGCTCTCGAACATCAGGCAAGGCCGGTACGCCGAGGCCGCCGACATGATGCTGGCCAGCAAGTGGGCGCAGCAGGTCGGCCGACGCGCGGTGCGTCTGGCGACGATGATGCGCACCGGCATGGACTACACCGATTGAGCCAACGCAGCAGGAAACTCCGAGACGCCACAGACGGTGGACTGATGTTCTGGTGCAGCGCGTGCGACATGCCGCATCGTGTCGGAGTCGGAGAAGGGGCCGGGCCGCGCTGGGGCTGGAATGGCGACGTCGAGCACCCGACATTCACGCCATCGGTGCTCGTGACGTGGCGGCGATGGGTGCCGCCTGCGACCACGCAGGATGTTTTTAATGCGATCAAGTGCGGCGAGATCGTGCAGACGAGCGTGCCACAGGTGTGCCATTCGTTCGTGACCGATGGGCGCATCCAGTATCTGAGCGACTGCACGCACGCGATGGCTGGGCAAACGAAGGAACTGGCCGACTGGCCAGCCGAGTGGGACGAATGATCGCGCTCGCGCTGCGCTACTGGCCGCAGATCGTCGGTGCGCTGGCCGTGCTGCTGATCGTGGGCGGCACGTACCGCGCGGGCGTCGTGCACGAGCGCGACCGTCAGGCGTTGGCCGCTGCGCAGCAGCGCGAGCTGCGACTGCGCGTCGAAGAGCGGCTTCGTGCCGAGACCGACCGCCTGACCGCCGACCTCGAGGCCGCCCGCGCGCATCGTCAGGTCGTCACCCGGACCATCACGAGAGAGGTGCCCCGATATGTCCGTGAGCCTGCGCCGACGTGCGCTGATGCTGGCCTGCACTCTGGCGGTTTCCGCGTGCTCCACGATGCCGCCGCCGCAGGTGTCGTGCCCGACCCCGCCCGCGTGGTTGATGCGCCCGCCGTCGGAGCTGCAGCCGCTGCCGGCACCATCGCCGACAACTACGCCGCGTGCCTCGACTGGCGCGCCCAGGTGATCGGCTGGCAGCAGTGGTACAGCACCGTTGCGGGGTCGCAGCCGTGACGATCAACCGTGTCTCCTCCCGGCTGCCCTCGGGCCGGTTCGCCCGATCGCTCGGGCGCTTTTTCTTCCGCAGGTGATCCATGCAGCAACTGATCGACTACATCGCCCGTCTCGCTGCCGAGACGATCCAACTCCGCGCGGCAATCGCCGCACTCACTGAGCAGGTAGCCAACATGTCCGCATTCGACCCGACCCCGATCCTCGCGCAACTGTCCGACCTCGGCGCGCGCGTCACCACGCACGGTGATTCGCTGGCCGAGCTGGCCGGCCGCGTGCAGTCGCTGGACTCGCGCATGGGCGATACGACGGCCGTGATCACAGCGCTCGCCGGCAAGGTGGCCGAGCTGCAATCGGCTGGTGCTGGCGACCTGTCCGGGCTGCCGGCGCTGTGAAGGAGCGCGAAATGAACAATATCGACCCGATCGAACAAGAGATCCAGGCCAAGGGCCTGACCGCGCCGCGCGTCACGCCGGCAGACATCGAGGCTGAAATCGCCAGCGAGCACTACTTCACGGCGTGGGATGGCAGGCTTGGCGCTCTCGCGCACGATGCCTACGTCGGAAGGGAGCGCCCCTTGGAAAACGACGCCGATTTGGTCCCTCTGGGACTGCTGACGTTCTGCGTGCTGGTCCTGCGCAACGGCTTCACCGTCACCGGAGAATCGGCTTGCGCTTCGCCGGAGAACTTCGACGCAGAGATCGGCCGCAAGATCGCGCGCCAAAACGCGGTAGGGAAGGTGTGGCCGCTGCTGGGATTCCGGCTGCGCGATCGGCTGGCGGGGGCGTGATGCGCCCCGCGTACATGCAGCCGAGGGCGCGCATGATGTGCACGCGGGCTGTCGTCGGGCTCGCGCTGCTGCTGTGCCTGTGGTGGGCGGGCGCTGCGCGGGCGCAGGTGTCGGTTGCGACCT
>JAGOCV010000144.1 GCA_017998575.1 Burkholderiaceae bacterium | reverse complement strand
CGTCCACGTCATCGACCATCCCCTGGTGCAGCACAAGCTCACGCTGATGCGCCGCAAGGACGCGTCCACCAACAGTTTCCGCCGCCTGCTCAATGAACTGGCTTCGCTGATGGCCTATGAAGTCACGCGCGACATGCCGATGCAGGAGATCGAGGTCGAGACCCCGCTGGAGACCATGACCGCCAAGGTCATCGACGGCAAGAAGCTGGTCTTCGTGTCGATCCTGCGTGCGGGCAACGGCATCCTCGAAGGCATGCTCAACGTGGTGCCGGGCGCGCGCGTGGGCCACATCGGCCTGTACCGCGACCCCAAGACGCTGACGGCCGTGGAGTACTACTTCAAGATGCCCGGCGAGATGGAGAACCGCGACATCATCGTGGTCGACCCGATGCTGGCCACCGGCAACTCTGCCGTCGCCGCGGTGGAGCGCCTCAAAGAGCTGCGCCCGAAGTCGGTCAAGTTCGTCTGCCTGCTGGCCGCGCCCGAAGGCGTGAAGACGCTGCAGGACGCCCACCCCGACGTGCCGATCTACACCGCCGCCATCGACCGCGAGCTCAACGACCACGGCTACATCCTGCCGGGCCTGGGCGACGCGGGCGACCGCATCTTCGGCACCAAGTGACCCGGTAGCGGCGCGGCCGGCTGTCCTGCCGGCACAGCCGCCGCTTCAGGCGATGCCGCCCAGGCAGACGTACTTCAGCTCCAGGTAGTCCTCGATCCCATAGCGCGAGCCCTCGCGGCCCAGCCCCGACTGCTTGACGCCGCCGAACGGCGCCTCGGCGGTGGAGATCAGGCCCGTGTTCACGCCGACGATGCCGTAGTCCAGCGCCTCGGCCACCCGCCACACGCGCGCGATGTCGCGGCCGTAGAAGTACGACGCCAACCCGTATTCGGTGTCGTTGGCCATGCGGATCGCGTCGTCCTCGGTGCGGAAGCGGAACAGCGCGGCCAGCGGGCCGAAGGTTTCCTCGGTGGCCACCTTCATGCCGGGCCGCACCTGCGCCAGCACCGTCGGCTCGAAGAACAGCCCGCCGCGCGCATGGCGCCGGCCGCCGCACAGCAGCACCGCACCGCTGGCCACGGCATCGCCGATGTGCTCTTCCACCTTGCGAACCGCGCCCTCGTCGATCAGCGGGCCCAGCATCACGCCCTCTTCCATGCCGTCGCCCACGCGCAGCTGCGACACACGCGCCGCCAGCTTGGCCGCGAAGCGCTCGTACACCGCGTCCTGCACCAGGAAGCGGTTGGTGCAGACGCAGGTCTGCCCGTTGTTGCGGAACTTGGACACCACCGCGCCCTCGACGGCCGCGTCCAGGTCGGCATCGTCGAACACGATGAACGGCGCGTTGCCACCCAGTTCGAGCGACAGCTTCTTGATGGTCGGCGCGCACTGGGCCATGAGTTCGCGGCCGATCTCGGTGGAGCCGGTGAACGAGAGCTTGCGCACTTCGGGATGGCGCGTCAGCTCAGCGCCCACGGCCGATGAACTGCCCGTGACCACCTGCAGCACGCCGGCCGGAATGCCCGCCTGTTCGGCCAGCCAGCCCAGGGCCAGCGCCGACAGCGGCGTCGCGCTGGCCGGCTTGACCACCATGGTGCAGCCCGCCGCCAGCGCCGGGCCGGCCTTGCGCGTGATCATGGCGGCCGGGAAGTTCCACGGCGTGATGGCCGCGCACACGCCGATGGGTTGCTTGAGCACCATGATGCGCTTGTCGGGCTGGTGGCCCGGGATCACGTCGCCCTCGATGCGGCGCGCCTCTTCGGAGAACCATTCGATGAACGACGCGGCGTAGACGATCTCGCCGCGCGCCTCGGCCAGCGGCTTGCCCTGCTCGGCCGTCATGATGCGGGCCAGGTCGTCCTGGTGTTCGATCATCAGCTCAAACCAGCGGCGCAGCTTCTGGCTGCGCTCGCGCGCCGTGAGTGCGCGCCAGGCCGGCAGGGCCGCGCGGGCCGCATCGATGGCGCGGCGCGTCTCCGCGCCACCCATGGAGGGCACGCTGGCCACCCTCGCGCCGGTGGACGGATTGCGCACCTCGAGCGTGCGGCCGTCGTCGGCATCGGCCCAGCGGCCGTTCACCAGGCACTGCGTGCGCAGCAGTTCGGGCCGCGCCAGTACCGGCGGCCGTGTCGTCACGTCGTTCATGCAAGTCTTTCGTGGCGGCGCGCGACCGCCGTGTGGGTGGGCCGTCAGGCGATGGTGCGGGCCTGCGCGACGCTGGCCAGCAGCGAGGAGCGCAGCAGGAACTGGCGCTGCCGCACCGGATCGGCCTCAATGGCGCGCAGTTCGTCGAGCCGTGCGGCGCGCGCGGCCGGGTCTTTTTCTTCGAGCCGCTTCTTGTTGTTGATGGTCTGCTCCTGCACGAACTGCACGTTGAGCGTGCGGCGGCGCCGGTCGTAGCGGTCCAGGTCGTGCTCGCTGGCGCCCTCGCGCGCCATCTCCAGCGTCGCGGCCAGCTCAAGCGCATCGTGCACGCCACAGTTCAGGCCCAGGCCGCCGATCGGGTTGTTCAGGTGCGACGAGTCCCCCGCCAGGAAGATGCGCCCCACGCGGAACTTGCCCGCCACGCGCTGGTGCACGTTGTAGATGTTGCGGTGGACCACGTCTTCCAGCCGGCACGACGGATCCACGCCCGACAGCCGCGCCATCACGGCCGCGTCGGACAGCGCTTCCTCGTCGGTCTCGTTCTCGCGCGTGGGGAACACCGCGCGCCAGCGGCCCTTCATGTCGTCGCCCGACACCTTGAAGAGGTTGGCCCATTCCTGCGAGCCCGCCAGGTAGTTGCGGTAGCTGCAGCCCAGCGAGCGTTCGAAGTCGTGCAGCGTAGTGAGCACGGTGAAACGCTCGGGGAAGGTATGGCCGTCGAACGAAACACCGAGGTGCTTGCGCAGCGCGCTGCGTCCGCCGTCGCAGGCCACCAGGTAGTCGCAGGAGAGCGTCTCGCGCTCGCCGGTGTCGGCGTTCTCCGTCACCACGGCGACGCCCTCGCCGTCCTGGCTGGCTTCGAGCACACGCACGCCGCTGCGGAACGTGGCATCGGGGTACTGCGCCAGCTTGTCCAGGCCGATGCGCACGATCTTGTGCTGCTCGGTCTGAACGACGAAGGGGTACGGCGTGTCGTCCCTGAGCAGTTCGTGGTCGAACTGCGCCACGCGCGTGCGCGAGTCGCGGTCCCAGAACTGGAAGTAGCGCGCTACCAGCCCCTGGCGGATCACTTCGTCGAGGATGCCGACCTGTGCCAGGTACTCGAGCGTGGACGGGTGCAGCGTCGAGGCGCGCGGGCTGTCGTCGATGCGATGCGACGCCTCCAGCAGCGTGACGCGCAAGCCGCGCTGGGACAGCGCGATGGCGGTGACGGCGCCCACCGGGCCGGCGCCGGAGACGATGACGTGCAGTTGCTTGGCGGTCATGTCAGTGCTTCCCCAGGCCGTAGTCTTGCGGAACCTTGTTCTGCACCACGCGCACGTCCTTCATCGAGGCCGGCGTGTTGCGGCTGCGGCCGACGAAGCGCGGCACGCCGTCGGTGACCACGGCCGCCACGGCGGCGATGTCGCCGTTGCGCAGCGCGTCGAGCGCGTTGTGCTTCGATCCGCCCACGCAGGCGTCGAGCACCAGCACGTCGGCGTCCTTGCCGGGCTTGAGGTAGCCGTTGTTCAGGCCGTAGACGGCCGCGTTGTTGCCGGTGGCCGCCGCAATCGCCCATTCGACCGGCATGTCACCCAGGCTGGCCAGGTGGGTGATGGTGTACATCATGCCCAGCGGCATGATGCCGCTGCCCGTGGGTGTGTCGGTGGCGATGAGGAAGCGGTCGAACTTGTCGGATTCCATCGTCATCCTGCCCAGCAGCAGCGTGGTGCGCAGGTTGCCCGCGGTGCACACCTGCAGCGCGATCTCGCTTTCGTGAACCATGCGCGGGAAGCCCTCGTCGGGCATGGCCACCGGGCCGCCGTTCACATGGAACGACACGTGCGGGTTCATCGCGATCAGGTGCTCCGCCCAGATGCCGGCCGAGCCGGGAATCGACGAGCCGCCCGTGTGCACGGTGGTGATCATTCCGTGCTTGCGGGCCCAGGCAATCATCGGCACGTAGTCGAACGGCGTCATCACGCCGCCGAAGCCGGCCTTGGCCAGCCACACGCCCTGCGAGGCGACGTCGGCGATGTCGGCCTCGGTCAGGCCGGGCTCCAGGATGATCGAGCCCGCGTACACCTTCATGCCGCCGGGCCGGAAGTCGTCGAAGCACTTCTTGGCCGCCACGGCCAGCGCCTTCACGCCCGCCGGATCCTTGGGGCGGCCCGGCACGTGCACCTCCGACGCGCTGATGCAGGTGGTGGTGCCGCCGTGCACATAGCTTTCGAGAAAGCCCACGGTCTTCTGGCGCGGCGTGTAGTCGCCGAAGGTGTTGTGCACCTGCGAGTCGATCAGGCCCGGCGTGGCCGTGGCGCCGCCGGCGTCGATCACGACATCGCAGGCGCTCACGGCGTCGGCCGACGCGGTGCCCACCGAGACGATCTTGCCGTCGTGCATCACGATGGTGTCGCCGGTGGCGAACGGCTCGCGCCAGTCTCCGGTGACGATGGTGCCCAAATTGACGATGGCGGTTTTCATGGCATTCCTCGGGTCTTGAAGGGAAGGAACAGGGTCAGACGAGGCCGTCTTCGCCCTTGACGTCTTCGGCGCGCAGGCCGCCCACGCGGGCGTTGAGGCGGCCCCGGCTGGCCAGGCAGAAGATCAGCGCGATCTCGTCGGGCGCGGGAGATTCGTGCAGCGTGAGGGTCACGCCGTCGTAGTGCGAGCGCACGTAGATGGCGTTGGTGTGGTTCATCGGCACGTCGATCAGCGTGCCGGGCGGCGCCACCTTCACATAGGAAGACACCCAGGCCTTGCCGCCGCCGATGGCGCGGCGGATGGGCGCGGCGAAATCGCTGGTGAGCAGCGCGGCGGCGTGTTCCTGCTCGCCGTTGATGCCGACGATGGCGCCCTTGCCGTAGCTCTGCACCTCGCGGCCGGCCATGGCCTCCACCGCCATGCGGCCCATCAGCTCGCCGATGCGCACGCTGTCCTTCACATAGGGGCTGAGGTCTTCGACGTAGCGGCCCGCGAAGGGGTTGTCCACCACCACCACCACGGCGGCCTTCACCAGGGGCGGCGTGGCCTCGTGGCCCTGGTGGTCGACCAGCTGGCTTTCGACCAGGGTCAGGGTGCGCTTGATCTTCAGTTGCATGTGTTCTCTCCGTTCGATCGACGATTTGCCGTTGACAATCAATTTTGCCTGAATGTATTATTGTCTGACAATCTTAATGAACGGGAAAAAATCATGCAAGGGGCTGCCATCCTTTTCTCCGAAATGACGCCGCAACCCGCGTGGGAGGCCGAGTTCAACGACTGGTACGACAACGAGCACATCCCGCTGCGCATGGCGGTGCAGGGTTTCGTCTCGGGCCAGCGCTACAAGTCGCTCAAGGACGACAGCTACCTGGCCGTCTATGAAATGGAATCGCTCGACGTGCTCAAGAGCGAGGCCTATGGCCGCGTGAAGAACCAGCCCAGCGAACTCACCCGCCGCATGCTGCGGGACGTGGGCGGCTTCACCCGCTACCTCTGCGAGCAGACAAGCGAGCAGCGTGCCAGCCACGCCGACGAGCAGGCCATCAACGGCGCCTGCCTCTACCCCGTGTTCTTCAACGTGCCGCCAGACCGCGAGCAGGCCTTCGACGACTGGTATTCGCAGGACCACATCCCGCTGCTGCTCGAATGCCCCGACTGGCTGACCGTGCGGCGTTTCCGCATCCGCGACGGCGAGCCCGGCCGCTGGACCCACCTGGCCCTGCATTACCTGCGCGATCCGCGCGCGCTGGATTCACCCGAGCGCGAACGCGCCCGCGCCACCCCCTGGCGTGCCCGCCTGGCGGCCGAGCCGTGGTTCAAGGCGCATTACCTGCTGTTCGAGCGCCTGGGCCAGCGCCAGCTGGCCAGCGCGGCGTGAACCGCGACACTGCGCACCCTCAAGACATCACGGAGACCCATCCATGGACCTGAAGATCCAGACCCAGAACGTCCACGCGCAGACCATCGAGAAACTGCGCGAAGCCATCCTCGCCGGCGTGTTCAAGCCCGGCGAGAAGCTCGTCGAAGCCGACCTGTGCGAACGCCTGGGCATCAGCCGCAGTTCGGTACGCGAGGCGCTGCGCCACCTGGCCGCCGAGAAGCTGGTGAACATCGTGCCCAACCGCGGCCCGTTCATCGCCCACATCAGCCTGGAAGAAGCGCAGCAGATCTACCACGTGCGCGCCATGCTCGAAGGCGAGGCCTGCTACCTCTTCGCTCCGCTGGCCGACGACGAGGATCTGGTCGCAATGCGCGCCGCCCTCGCCGACTTCGAGCGCGCGGTGAAGAAGGGCGATGCCATGGCGCGCCTGGCCTCCACCGCGCGCTTCTATCAGGTGATCCTCACGGGCTGCGGCAACAAGGTCATCGCCGAGATGCTCGCCGGCCTGATCGCGCGCGTGAACTTCCTGCGCGCGCGCTCCATGTCGCAGCCCGGGCGCTCGCGCCACAGCCTCGCCGAGCTCCAGCAGATCTACGCCGCGCTCGAAGCGCGCGATGCGCGGTCCGCCCGGGCCGCTGCGGTAGCCCACGTCCTCAAGGCCAGCGAAGCCGCCCGGGACGCATTCGAAGAGAGCCAGGCGGCATAGACCGACCGGCTCCTGTCAGTACATCCAAAGTCCCGTCGCTTCCTCAACCCTCCCGCGAAAGGTACTTACCGTGTCCGTCCTCCATCGTCTTGGTCTGTCGCTGTGCGTCGCCGCACTGACTTCATCCGCAGCCCTGGCCCAGCAGCCCGCCTGGCCCACCAAACCCCTGCGGGTGCTGGTGCCGTTCGCGCCCGGCGGCAACACCGACAGCATCGCGCGCGTCACCGCCGAATTCCTGGGCCGCAAGCTTGGCCAGACCGTGGTGGTGGAGAACCGCCCCGGCGCCAACGGCGCCATCGCGGCCGACGCCGTCGCCCGCGCCACGCCCGACGGCTACACGCTGTTCATGGCCACCGCGCCGCAGATGGCCATCCTGCCGCAGCTCACCAAGACCAACTACGACCCGGTGAAGGACTTCGAGCCCGTCACCATCGTGGCCAGCAACGTGTTCGCCATGGCCGTGGGCAGCGGCACCAGCGCCAACACGTTGGGCGAGTTCGTCGCCGCTGCCCGCGCCCAGCCCGGCAAGATTTCGTACGCCTCGGCCGGCAACGGCAGCGTGAGCCATCTGTCGATGGCCATGTTCGTGCACGCCGCCAAGCTCGACATGGTGCACGTCACCTACAAGGGTGGCGCCCCCGCCATCGCCGACGTCATGGCCGGCCACGTGCCCGTCTACTTCGCCAACCTGCCCGAAGTGCTGCCCCAGGTGGCCGGCGGCAAGATCCGAGTGCTGGCCGTCTCCAGCCCCCGGCGCGTGGCGCAACTGCCCAACGTGCCCACCGTCGCCGAATCCGGCTGGCCCGACTTCAAGACCGAAACCTGGAACGGCCTGGCCGCCCCGGCCAAGACCCCCAAGGCCGTGGTCGACCGCATCGCCACCGAAATGGCCGCCATCGCCAAGGATCCGGAATTCATCAAGCGCATGGACACGCTGGGCGTGCAGGTCATCTGCAACACCCCGGCCGAGATGGCCAGGCAATTGCGCGACGACATCTCGCTGTGGGGCGAGGCGATCCGCGTGTCGGGCGCGAAGCTGGAGTGAGGCGGCCAGGCGCCGGACATTGCGTCCGGCCCGCCGCGGCATGGAGACTTGGACGTATCGACACGTTGACACATCCGCGTCCGGCGTCCTAGACTGGCCCCTTACAGCTCAGGACTCCGCCATGTCTTCCCAAACCCCCTCATCCGATCAGACCATCCAGCAATGGGGCAACGGCCTCGCCGTGCGGCTTACCGCCCCGGTAGCGCGCGCGGCACACCTTGCGCAGGGCATGTCGGTGCGCGTGGAGGTCGTGGAGGAAGGCATTCTGCTGAGGGTCACGGGTGAACCACGCCTGACGCTGACCCAGAAGCTCAAGGCCTTCGATCCCGAACGCCATGGCGGCGAGATCGGCTCCGGTTCGGACCGCGTCGGCGCCGAGGTGTTCTGATGGCTGCTGCCTGGGTGCCTGATCGCAGCGACATCATCTGGATCGACTTCAGCCCGCAAGCCGGCCGCGAGATGAAAGACCTCCATCCCATGCTCGTGCTGTCGCCGCGCGCGTTCAACGAGCGCACGAGTCTGGTGATCGGACTACCCATGACCACGGCCAGTTACAACGACACCAACCCGTTCGCCATCCGGTTCAGCGGGCCGAAGAACGTCGTCAGCTACGTCCTGGCCCACCAGCCGAAGTCGCTCGACTGGCGGCAACGCAAGGCAAGGCCGCATCCCTGGAAGAAGGTCACGCCCGCCGTTCTGGCCGAAAGCTGCGAGACGCTCAACCAGATCGTCGACATCGGCTGACGGCTTCAGCCCCGCTTCGCCCCGGGCCGGCGCACGGCGCGCACCATGCCGCTGCTGCCGCCGCCCGCGTAGAACAGGCCGGCGCCGTCGGATTCGAGCCCGCTGACGAAAGCGCCAGCAGGCATGGCCAGGCGCTCGAGCACCTCGCCGGTGGTCGTGTCGACGCGGCGCAGTTCGCTTTCGTTTTCTTCCCAGGTGCCGTGCCAGAGGTCGCCCTGCACGAAGGTGACGCCGGTCACGAAACGGTTGCTCTCGATGGTGCGGCGGATGGCGCCGGTATCCGGGTCGATCTGGTGGATCCTGCGGTCCTGGTACTGGCCCACCCACAGGCTGCCTTCGGCCCAGGTCAGGCCGGAATCGTTGCCGTGGCCCGGCGCCGGGATCGACTTGACCACGCGGCCGGTGGCGGGGTCGATCTTGTCGATACGCGCTTCGGCCACCTGATACACATGCGTTCCGTCGAACGCCGTCCCCGCGTCGCTGGTGGCGGCGATGCGGCGCACCGTCTGGCCGCTGGCCGGGTCGATGACGAGGATGTGCTCGCCCGTGGCGGCCAGCACGTGGCGGCCGTCCCAGCTCACGCCGTGTACGCGGCAGTCGCCTTGCGGATCGCCCAGCGGGCCGTACTCGCGCACGATCTCGGCGGGCTGGGCTGCGGGCATGGCGGTGGGGCGCGGGGCTGCGGTGGCTTGGCTCATGTGAGGGCTCCTGGATCTGCGTCGCCGCGCCAGTGGCAGCCACGCGCCGCCCATCGCCATGCCCCGCCGGCACGCGTCGAGCACCAGCGCGCCCGACGCGAACAGCGATTCGATCTCGGCGAGCCGGAGAGGCCGCGCCTGTCCGGCGGCGTCGATGCATCGTGCGGCCGGTCTTTCGAGTGCGGCCTGGGCCTCGGCCACTTCGGCCATCAGCGACGGAATGCGCGATTGCGTGGCCGCGACCTGCGCGCGGGCCAGCGCCTGCGCGGCGGCCTGGGTGCGCAAGCCGCGCAGGTCGATCTCGGCTGCGGTGAGCCAGGCTACGGCCGATAGCGGTGGCGGCAGGCGGTCGGCATCCAGACCCGCCAGCGCGTCGGCGGCCGCATCGCGCCGCCCCAGCAGCAGGCTGCGGCGCGCGGCGATGGCGCGCGCATGCCGGGCGTTGAGGGTGTCGCCCAGCGCCTCCAGCACGGCGATTGCATCGGCCAGCGCACGGGGCGGGCCGCCCAGCTCGCGCAGGGCCAGCGCCACTTCGGCGTCTGCC
>JAGOCV010000143.1 GCA_017998575.1 Burkholderiaceae bacterium | reverse complement strand
GGGCCGTGCCAGCCACCGCCAGCGCCCTGCAGGACGGTGCCGTGCTGGGCCTGCGTCCGGAAGAGCTCGCGCTGGCGGTGGCTGGCACGGCCCCGGCCAGCTCGCCGCTGTTCTGGCGCGGGGTCGTCCAGCGCATCGAACGCCTGGGCGCCGAAGCCTACGCACAGGTGCGGCTTGAGGAAGCGGAGCGCGCCGTGCTGGTGCGCACCGCGGCCGACATCGCGATCGAGGTGGGGCAGGACGCCATCCTGTCGGCGGACGTGGCGCGGGTGCGCATGTTCGACGGCCGCAGCGGGGCCGCGGTGCCGGCGAACGCCTGAGGGCCGGACAGGCGCTCGTGGACAATGGCCGCAGAACCCGAGGAGATCCATCCATGAGCATCACGCCGGTGCTGAGCGCGCGCCAGGAGCGCATCGTCGAGATCCTGCGCAGCACGCCGTCCATCACCACGATCGAGCTCGCGCAGCGGCTGGCCGTGTCGGGCGAGACCGTGCGCCGCGATCTGCAGGCGCTGGCCGACGATGGCATCGTGCAGAAGTTCCATGGCGGCGTGAGCCTGCACCGCGATGTGCAGGAATCGCCCTTCCAGCTGCGCCTGCGCAGCAACGTGGCGGCCAAGCGCCGGCTGGCGCAGCAGGTGTCGGCCCTGCTGCCCGACGGCGCCAGCGTGGTCCTGGACAACAGCAGCACGGCCTGTTTCGTCGCCGAGGCGCTGGCCGAGCGGCGCGGCCTCACGGTCGCCACGCCGTCGCTGGAAGTCGCGCGGGCACTGGCGCAAAGCGGCGATCGCCACACCGTGCTGCTGCCCGGCGGCACGCTGCGCAGCAGCGACATGACCCTGGCCGGCGCGAACGCGTTGCGCTTTGCGTCGCAGCTGCATCCGGATTTCTTCGTCGCCTCCGTGGCCTCGCTGAGCGCCCGTGGCGGCTGCCTGGACTTCGACCCGTTCGAGGTGGAGTTCAAGCAGACCGTCGCGCCCCATGCCGGCACGGTGATCGTCGTGGCCGATGCGAGCAAGTTCGGCGCGCCCGGCCTCATCACCAGCCTGTCGTGGGAGCAGCCGCAGATCCTGGTGGTCGACCAGCCGCTGCCTGACGACCTGTCCCGCGCGACGCAGGGCCTGCGCGTCGTGGTCGCCGCCGCGGGTTGACCGCGCGGCGGCCGGACCCTAGACCGACCGGTTGCGCGCCAGGGGCGGATTGCGCGCGAAGTAGCGCTCGATGCCGCGCATGAGTGCGTCGGCCATCTCTTCCTGATAGGCGTTGCTGGCCAGGCGCCTTTCTTCCTCGGGGTTGCTGATGAAGGCGGTTTCCACCAGCACGCTGGGAATGTCGGGTGCCTTCAGCACCGCGAAGCCGGCCTGCTCGACGCGCGGCTTGTGCAGCCGGCCGATGCCCCTGATCTCGCCGAGCAGCGCACTGCCGAGCTTGAGGCTGTCGTTGATCTGCGCCGTGGTGCTCATGTCGAGCATGGCGCGCTGCACGGCCTGGTCGCGCACGCTGGTCACGTTGGCACCGCCGATCAGGTCGGCCTGGTTTTCCTTGTTGGCCAGCCAGCGCGCGGCGGTGCTGCTGGCGCCGCTGGTGCTGAGCGCGAACACGCTGGCGCCGCGTGCCGTCGGCGTGGTGAAGGCGTCGGCATGGATGCTGACGAACAGGTCGGCCTGCACGCGGCGGGCTTTCTGCACGCGCACACCCAGCGGCACGAAGAAGTCGGCATCGCGCGTGAGGAAGGCGCGCATCGGGTTGCCGTTGATCGTGGTCGCGTTGATGCGGTCGCGCAGCTTGAGTGCCACGCGCAGCACCACGTCCTTCTCGCGCGTGCCGCCAGGGCCGATGGCGCCCGGGTCTTCGCCACCGTGGCCGGGATCGAGCGCCACGATGATGAGCCGGTCGGTGCGGGCGGGGGCGCGCGGTGCGGCGGCGGCAGCGCGCGCGCCGGGCGGTGCCTTCGACGGAATGCGGGCCTGCGCCGTGGTTTCGGGCGGTGGCGCGGGCGCGCCGGGTGCGCCGCCCGGCGTGGAGTGCCGCGCGATGAGTTCGTCCAGCGCCGCCGAATCCGCCGCCGCGGCGGGCGAGGGCGCGGGCGCCGACGGGTCCCGCATGCGCTCGGCGATCAGCGCCTCGAGCGGATCGGTTTCCTTCGTGGGGTGCAGGTCGAGCACCAGCCGGTGCTGGTAGGCCGCCACGGGCGGCAGCGCGAACACCTGGGGCTCGACCGGCTGCTTGAGATCGAGCACCACGCGGATCACGCCCGGCGTGTTCTGGCCGGCGCGCACGCCGCTGATGAACGGGTCGTCGGGCCGGATCTTGCCCACCAGGTCGCGCAGGGCCGGGTCGAGATCGATCCCCTCAATGTCCACCGCCAGGCGCGGCGGGCTGGCCACGAAGATCTGTTTGGTGACGAGCGCGGTGTCGGATTCGATGGTGACGCGCGTGTAGTCCTGGGCCGGCCAGACGCGCACGGCGACGATGCTGGCGCCACGCGCAATCTGCGCCTGGCCGATCAGCAGCACCAGCGCGCCGGCGCGCAGCACGGCCCGGCGTGGCAACGCGGCGGGCGGCGGGGGGCAGGGCGTCATGGTCATGGGCGCACGGCGTCCAGCAGGGCCTGGCCGGTGGCCGTGCGGCCTTCCAGGTGCAGGCGGCGGGTGTCGTCGCCCTCGTCGCCCGTAGGGCGGATGTGGATGTCCAGGTCGGCCACGGGCAGGAAGCCAGCGGCGTTCTGCGGCCATTCGGCCAGCTTGAGGCCGGGCATGGCGAAGATGTCGCGCAGGCCGGCGTCTTCCAGCTCGCGTGGATCGCCGAAGCGGTAGAAGTCGAAATGCCAGATGGCGAGGCCGGGCGCCTCGTGCGGCTCCACCACGGCGTAGGTCGGGCTCTTGATGCGGCCCTGCACGCCCAGCGCGCGCAACAGGTGGCGCACGAAGGTGGTCTTGCCCGCGCCCAGGTCGCCGTGCAGGGCGATGAAGGCGTTGCGGATGGCCGGGCTGGCCGCCAGACGGGCGGCCCATGCGCCCGTGGCGGCCTCGTCGGGCCAGAGGGCGGTTTCTACAATCGGCGGATGGATTTCGATGGCACTCAACTCGTGGAACGCATGAACGTGTGGGCCCGGGAGCTGGGATTCTCCCAAATCGGGGTTGCCGGTGTGGATTTGTCCTCGGCGGAGCCGGGGTTGCTCGACTGGCTGGCGCGCGGATTCCATGGCGAGATGCAGTGGATGGCCACGCACGGCCTGCGCCGCGCGCGCCCGGCCGAGCTGGTGCCCGGCACCGTGAGCGTGATCACCGTGCGCATGGACTATCTGCCGCGCGGCACGCCGCCAGACTGGCAGGCGCGCGAACTCGCGCGCCTGGACGCCGCCGGCGAGGCCGTGATCTCGGTGTATGCCCGGGGACGCGACTATCACAAGGTAATGCGCCAGCGGCTGCAGAAGCTGGCCGATCGCATCGGCGAAGTCGTTGGCGACTTCGGCCATCGCGTCTTCACCGATTCGGCGCCAGTGCTCGAAGCCGAACTGTCGGCACGCAGCGGCCAGGGCTGGCGCGGCAAGCACACGCTGGTGCTCAGCCGCGAGGCGGGCTCGATGTTCTTCCTGGGCGAGATCTACGTGGACATCGCACTGCCGCGCAGCGAGCCCGTGGCCGCGCACTGCGGCAGTTGCAGCGCCTGCATCGACGTCTGTCCCACGCAGGCCATCGTGGCGCCGGGCGTGCTCGATGCGCGTCGCTGCATCTCGTACCTGACCATCGAGCATGCGGGCTCCATTCCGCTGGAATTGCGTCCGCTCATGGGCAACCGCATCTATGGCTGCGACGATTGCCAGCTGGCCTGCCCGTGGAACAAGTTCGCGCGCACCAGCACGCTGCCCGACTTCGATGCGCGCCATGGCCTGGGCGCCGCGCAGCTCGTGACGCTGATGGGCTGGAGCGAGGCCGACTTCCTGCGTTTCACCGAAGGCAGCCCGATCCGCCGCATCGGGCACGTGCGCTGGCAGCGCAACGTGGCAGTAGCCCTGGGCAACGACCTGCGCCAGCATGAGGACGCCGCCGCCCGCCAGGCCCTGGCCATGCATGCCGACCACCCCGACGACATGGTGCGGGAGCACGTGCGCTGGGCGATGGCGCAGGCGCGATGACCTAGCCGTTCACGAACGGTCGCAGCACACCCAGCGCGAACGGCAGGCTCACCACGCCCAGTACGGTGGACAGCGTGACCAGGCCTGCGACGTAAGGCCCGTTGTAGCCCATGCGCGCCGCGAGGATGTAGCAGCTCGACGCCGTCGGCAGGGCCGAGAATGCCAGCAACACGGTCGCCTGCAGCGGCGACAGGCGCAAAGCCCAGGCCAGCCCCAGCGCGATCACCGGCATGACCAGGTGCCGTATGGCCAGCACCGAAACCGACAGCGTGCGCGACTTCGCGAGCGAACCGAATTGCATGCCGGCGCCTGCCGCCAGCAGACCGAGCGCGAGCGAGGCGGCACCGATGCGCGACACCGTCGGCTCGAGCCATCCGGGGATGTGCAGGCCCGCGATGTTGGCCGCCAGCCCCGAAGCCGTGCCGATGATCAGCGGATTGCGCAGCAACTCGCGGCCGAAGCCGCGCCCGGCATGACGCGCCATGGGCCACACCGCGCCCACGTTGAATAACGGCACGCAAACGCCGATCAACACCGCGATCATCAGCAGCCCCTGCGGGCCGGCCAGCCGCTCGGTGATGGCGAGGGCGATGAACGAGTTGAAGCGGAAGGCGATCTGCGCGCTGGCCGCATGCTCGCGCCGGTCGATGTGGCGGCCGATGAACGGCAGCCTCGGCAGGGCATAGGACAGGCCGATGCCAGCCACGCCCATGGTCAGACCTGCGGCGATCAGGCTCGATGCAGACGCCAGGTCCAGCGTGCTGCGCACGATGGAGTGGAACAGCAGCACCGGAAACAGGAAGTAATAGGTGAGGCTTTCCACCTGCTCCCACACCGGGCGTCCGAGGGCCGTGAAACGGCACAGCAGGCAGCCGCAGAGGATCAGCGAGAAGTCGGGAAACAGCAGTTGGGCGTAGTACACGAGAGGCAGGCGATGGACGCAGCGAGATACCTTCGCGGGCGCGGGGGAATCCGGGAAATCGGGGTAAGTCCTGATCGAAAAGGGCTGGCCGTGCAAGCACTTCGCAAGCAACCTGCCTCTAACATCGTCGATTCCGTTATACGAAGGAGAGAAGTATGCAACGCCGACTCTGGCTCGCCCTCGCGGGCACTGTTGCCGCCGTCGCCACAAGCGGCGCGTTCGCCCAGGCTTATCCGAACAAGGTCGTGAAGCTGCAGGTGCCGTTCGCGCCCGGCGGCACCACCGACATCGTGGCCCGCGTGATTTCCGAGCCACTGGGCAAGGCCATCGGCCAGTCGGTCATCGTCGAGAACAAGGGCGGTGGCGGTGGCGTGGTGGGTGCCATGGAAACCGTGCGCGCGGCGCCGGACGGCTACTTCCTGGGCGTGGCCACCGTGTCCACCACCGCCACGAACCCGGCCATCAACCCGGCCATCCAGTACAACCCGACGACCGACTTCACGCCGATCATCAACATCGCCGCCACGCCCAACGTGATCGCGGTGAACCCCAACTTCCCCGCCAAGGACTACGCGGCCTTCCTGGCAGAGCTCAAGAAGAGCCCGGGCAAGTACTCGTATGGCTCCTCGGGCACGGGTGGCATCGGCCACCTGCAGATGGAACTGTGGAAGAGCCTGACGGGTACCTTCGTCACGCACATCCCGTACCGCGGCGCGGGCCCCGCCCTCAACGACGTGGTGGCCGGCCAGGTGCCGATCGTGTTCGACAACCTGCCCTCGGCCCTGCCGTTCATCCAGAGCGGCCGCCTGGTCGCCATCGCCGTGGCCGCGCCGCAGCGCCTGACCGTGCTGCCCAACGTGCCTACGTTCAAGGAAGTGGGCCTGGAGCCCGTGAACCGCATGGCCTACTACGGCATCCTCGGCCCCAAGGGCCTGCCCAAGGAAGTCGTCGACAAGATCAGCGCCGGCACGCTCAAGGCGCTGGAAGATCCGGCCGTGCGCGAGCGCATCGAGAAGACCGGCTCGCTCGTGGTGGGCAACACGCCCGAGCAGTTCGCGGCCCAGATCAAGGCCGAGTTCGAGGTCTACAAGCAGGTGGTGGCCAAGCAGAAGCTCAAGCTCGAATGAGCCTGAGCCGCTGAGCACCCTGGCCCGCCTGCCGGGCCAGAGCCAGCCGACCGGGGCCGTGCGGTGCAGACCGCGCGGCCTTTTCTTTTGCGACGTGGCTTTTTTGCTATCGTCGCCGCCATGTTGCCCGCCAGCCAGGATGCCATCGACGCCTTCATTGACGCGCTGTGGCTGGAGGAGGGTCTCTCGCGCAACACGCTGGCCGCCTACCGCCGCGACCTCTCGCTGTACGCCGGCTGGCTGCAGGCGCAGGGCGGCCGGGCCCTCGACGACACGCGCGAGGCCGACCTGCACGGCTACTTCGCCGCGCGCCATGGCCAGACGCGCGCCACCACGGCCAATCGCCGGCTCACCGTGCTCAAGCGCTACTTCCGCTGGGCGCTGCGCGAGCGCCACCTCACGGCCGACCCCACGCTGCGCCTCTCGGCCGCGCGCCAGCCGCTGCGCGTGCCCAAGACGCTGACCGAGGCCCAGGTCGACGCGCTGCTGGCCGCGCCCGACGCCGGCACGCCGCTGGGCCTGCGCGACCGCGCGATGCTGGAGCTGCTGTATGCCTCGGGCCTGCGCGTTAGCGAGCTGGTGGGCCTGAAGCTGTTCCACCTCGGCATGAACGAAGGCGTGCTGCGTGTCACGGGCAAGGGCGACAAGGAACGCCTGGTGCCTTTCGGTGAAATGGCACGCGACTGGATCGAGCGCTACCTGGCCGAGGCGCGCGGTGCCATCCTCGGCGGCCAGCAAAGCGACGATGTGTTTGTGACCGCACGAGGCGCGGGCATGACGCGCGCCATGTTCTGGGTGGTGGTGAAGAAGAGCGCGCAGCGCGCCGGCATCACCGCGCCGCTGTCGCCGCACACTTTGCGGCATGCCTTCGCCACCCACCTGCTCAACCACGGCGCCGACTTGCGCGCCGTGCAGATGCTGCTGGGTCACGCCGACATTTCCACCACCACCATCTACACGCACGTGGCGCGCGAACGGCTGCGCCAGCTGCACGCGAAGCATCACCCGCGCGGCTGACGCGTGGTCTCAGCCTGCGGTCAGCCAGTCGATCTCGGCCTGGCTGAAGCCGGCACGCCGCCTGGCTTCTGTATTGAATGGCGGCTTCAGGCGCGGCGCCTCGTAGCGCCTTGTGAGGAAGGCATAGTGCGCCACCGGATCGGCGATGCCTGCGCGTTTGCACAGCCACGCATACCAGTGGTTGCCGATGGCGACGTGGCCCACCTCGTCGCGCAGGATGATGTCGAGGATGTCGACCGCAGCCAGCGACGCTGGCGTGCCGACTTTACGCAGCCGCGCCTGGATCAGCGGCGAGGCGTCCAGCCCGCGCGCCTCGAGCGTGCGTGGCACCAGTGCCATGCGCGCGACGATATCGCCCGAGGTCTTCTGGCACATGGCCCACAGGCCATCGTGTGCGGGAAAGTCGCCGTAGGCGTGGCCCAAGTCGCGCAGATGGCCATGCAGCAGGCCGAAATGAAAAGCCTCTTCGCGTGCCACGCGCAGCCAGTCGAGATAGAACTCGCGCGGCATGCCGCCAAAGCGCCAGACGGCGTCGAGCGCCAGGTTGATAGGTTAGAAGCTTGATATGTAACGCGGGGTTACGGAATCAATTTCTGGGCGGTCGATACCGGAAATTGCTGCAAATTGCTGCGGCCAATCGTCTGCAGCTCTATCGACCGTGCGACCGGGCATAAGAATGGGCCTCACGGATGAGGCCCAGATGTCACCAGAGAATTCGAGCAGGTGGGCGTGAATAACCCTATATGCCCACAGCCCGGAGGTGACTGGAGGTCACTGGAAGCCCCACAGGAGGTGCTTGCCGTCGTAGACCCATGGGGCCGCAACGCCGAGCAGCAGGGCGACGAGCATGATCACGGCGCAGGCCAACCAGCCAGCGACCTTGCCATGGGCCTTCCCCACGGTCGGTGCCCACACGAAGCTGATGCCGAGGCCCCATAAAATCACGCCGATGATGGTGATTGCGTCCATTTCAAATCTCCTTCATGTAAAGAGCTTTCAGCTCGCTGGATTGCAGTGCGATGTAGGTGAGCGTTTGGGCTTGCGAAGAGTGGTTCAACGCTTGCTGGATCAGTGCGAGGTCCGCGCCGTCCTTGTAGGAGTGGTGCGCCCACGTCTTGCGCATGGAGTGGGCTGAGTACGAACCTTCGAGCCCGGCACCTTCACACCACCGCTTCGTGAGCCGTCCGAGCGTCTCGATGGTCAACCGTGTGCCACGCTTGAACCCACGAAAGCGCGGCTCGTCATCGGCGATGTCGGGCGTTTGGGCGAGGTACGCTTGAATCGCTCCGATGACCGCGCCGTTGAGCGTGACCATCCGGCGTTTGCCGGTCTTCTTCTCCTTGCGGGTGATTGCTTCGCCCGGTTGAAGGTGCCGGACATCACCCACGTTGAGGGCCAGGATGTCGCTCCCACGAAAGGCCGTGTTGGTGCCAATCGTGAAGAGTGCGAAGTCCCGTGGGTTGTCGGCGAGCTGCTTCTTGATGACGCCGATGGTGCGCTTGTCCCTGATGGGATCAGTTGCGACGTGGTGCGGTTTCATTAACTGTCCTTTCACAGTGGAGACAGTTAATTGAACCCTGCCGGTAGGTCTAATTACGGGCTTATTTGCCTCGGTTTACCACCTGTTGGTATGCACGGTTACAAGGTCAAAGATCGAGCGGCGTGAGCCCATGTCCAGCCATGGCTCTTGTAGAGCCTGCTCACTACCTTCACGTCGAACGTGGCGAGTGGCGATGACAGCCAACGTCGAGCACGAGTCTCGGACGTGGCATCGAGAAGTTGCTCGCCACGTGTGAAGGCAAGTACGAACTCTTGAAGCTCACGTGTGAAAGGGTCGTTGGTGTACTCGATGACTTCGACCACGAATGCGTCTTCACCGTGCTCGTCATAGCTGGCTTGGAACCGCTTCGATGGGCACAGCCCATTGCGTAGGGCTCGGAAGTGGGCGTAGACACGGTCAGCGAGGTTCTTCGTGGCACCGACGTAGCGCTCGTTGGTGATCGTGTTTCGGATTTGGTAGCAGGCGGGCTGCTGTGGAAATGGTTGATGCATGAGCTACTTATCCGAGTAGCTCGTCGGGATGATGATCTTGGCTCGCAGTGCTGCCCACTCTTCTTCCCTCGCACGCCTGTTCACTTCACGGAATGCTTTGGCGATGTCGGAGTGTTCTCGGCGCTTGGGGACTACGGAGTTGCCGCCTGTACTGTTCTTGAGCGGGTGGCCCTCAGCAAGCAGCGTCCGGCACCAATAGTCCTCAGTATTTCGCTCGCTCTCGTCGCAGATGACTTCGAAGCGGAACACGCCGTTAAATGCCTGCCGTGCGTACTCATACGCTTCCTTGGCGTTGAAGGGATCGGCGCAGTCGCGTTGGTGTTCCTTGCTGCGCTTCTCGGCGTTGTCCGCTCGACCGCAGTAGAAGATCTGTAAGCGGCCGGCCATCCCACCTTGGCTAGGCATCGGTGTGGGATGCCGCTAGATTGGCTATCGGAGGTTCAGGATGCGCCGGGCACCGCTGAGCACTATCAGCGCAATGAC
>JAGOCV010000436.1 GCA_017998575.1 Burkholderiaceae bacterium | reverse complement strand
TCTCGTCGTAGCGCACCGAAAGGCGCGCGGCCATGTCCCGCGCGTCGATCCAGCTGATGTCGGCCGTGTACGGCGACGGCATCATCACCGCGCGCACCTTGTCGGCGCCCAGTGCATCGACGGCGACGGCCAGCACCAGCGCCGAATCGATGCCGCCCGAGAGGCCCAGGATTGCGCCCGGAAAGCCGTTCTTGCCGATGTAGTCGCGCACGCCCAGCACCAGTGCATCCCACAGCTCGGCCTCGGCGCTGCGCGCGGGCACCAGCGTGCCGCCGACACGCACGGGGCCCGTGTCCGGCTTGTCCAGCGTGAGGGCGACCAGCTGCTCGCGGAAGCTCTCGCCGCGCGCGGCCAGCTCGCCGTCGGCCTGCACCGCGAACGATCCGCCGTCGAACACCACTTCGTCCTGCCCGCCCACGAGGTGGGCGTAGACCAGCGGCAGGCCGGCGGCGCGCGCGCGGTCGGCCATGCGCAACACACGCTCACCGCCCTTGCCCGCGTGGAATGGCGAGGCATTGATGACCGCCAGCACCTCGGCGCCAGCCTGGCGCGCCAGATCGGCCGGCGCGTCGAACCACGCGTCCTCGCAGATCAGCAGGCCGATGCGGATGCCCTCGCACTCGAACACGCACACGCCCTGCCCCGGCGTGAAGTAGCGGCGCTCGTCGAACACCTGGTAGTTGGGCAGCTCGCGCTTGGCATAGGTGGCCACCACCTGGCCACCGCGCAGTACGCTGGCCGCGTTGTGTCGCTCCTGCACGGCCACGCTGCGCGTGCGGCGGTCGCCGCCCGAGGGATGGCCGACGACGACGGTGAGGTCTTCGAGATCGGCCAGCGCCGCTGCAACGCTTTTCACGGCATCATCGCAAGCGGCGATGAAGGCGGGACGCAGGAACAGATCTTCGGCCGCATAGCCGCAGATGGACAGTTCGGGGGTCAGCAGAAGGCGGGCTCCGCCGGCATGGGCCTGGCGCGCGGCATCGATGATCTTTTGCGCGTTGCCCGCCATGTCGCCGACGACGAAATTGAGCTGGGCAATGCAGAGTTTGAGAGTCATGAAAGCAGTCACGGAAGGTGCGCCGGATTATGTCATCCGGGTTTTCGACGACCCGGCCGGGATCGACGCTGCCGCATGGGACGCGCTGCTGCTGGCGCAGGCCGCGCCCAGCCCCTTCATGCGCCACGCCTACCTGAGCGCGCTGCACGCCAGCGGCAGCGCCACGACCGCCACCGGATGGGCACCGCACTTCGTCACGCTGTGGCAGGGCCATGTTCTGGTGGCTGCGTGCCCGCTCTACGTCAAGGACCATTCGTACGGCGAGTACGTCTTCGACTGGGCCTGGGCCAATGCCTACGCCCAGCACGGGCTGGATTACTACCCCAAGGCTGTGGCGGCCGTACCGTTCACGCCCGTGCCGGGTGCGCGGCTGCTGGCGTGCGACGCTGCGGCGCGCGCGGCGCTGGTGGCGGCCGTGGTGCAGTTCTGCGGCGAAGCGTCGCTGTCGTCGCTGCACCTGCTGTTCGGCGCCGACGACGACATCGCCGCCTGCGCACAGGCGGGCCTGATGCTGCGCCATACCGTGCAGTTCCATTGGTCGAACCTGTCGGCCCCGATGCCTCCCGAGGGGGAGCTCGCCGCCGTGGAGCGGCCCGGCGGCGGCTCGGGCTACCGGGATTTCGATCACTTCCTCGCCACGCTGTCGCAGGAAAAGCGCAAGAAGATCCGCCAGGAGCGCCGCAAGGTGCGCGAGGCCGGGGTGAGCTTCCGATGGGCGCGCGGGGCCGACATCACCGGTGACGACTGGGACTTCTTCTACCGCTGCTACGAGCGCACCTACCTCGAACACGGCAACGCGCCCTATCTCACGCGCGATTTCTTCCACCGCATGCAGCAGGCGATGCCAGAGAACTGGCTGCTGTTCATCGCCGAGCACGAAGCTGGAGCCGGCCCCGAGCCCATCGCCAGCAGCCTCATCGCGCTGGGCCACGACGCCGACGGCGCCCTCGCCTGCTACGGCCGCTACTGGGGCGCGCTGGCACGCGTCGATTGCCTGCATTTCGAGGCCTGCTACTACCGGCCCATCGAATGGTGCATCGACCACGGCGCAGTGCGCTTCGAAGGCGGCGCGCAGGGCGAACACAAGATGGCGCGCGCCCTCATGCCCGTGAAGACCACCAGCGCCCACTGGCTGGCGCACCCGGCCTTCGCCGACGCGGTGGAGCGTTTCCTGGAGCGCGAGGGCGCCGGCATCGGCAACTACCTCGAGCACCTCGAAGGCCGCAGCCCGTTCCGCCGGGCGGACTGAGCCCCGGCCTCTTCGCCCAGGCGGACAGCAGTTCGCCATGCGACCTGAACCTGGGGCGGCCGGGCTCTAGATTCACATCGTAGCCCGGAGCGCCCGACACGCGGACGCGCCGTCCCATCCCTGCAATGTGCAATCACAGGAGGAGCGATGCCGACCAAAGAGACACCACCGGACGTCATGAAGACGTTTACCGCCCTGATCCGTCAGGCCGTGCGCGCAGCCGGCCGAGCAGCCGACGAGGCCGAGCAGGCTGCCACGACGCGCGTCATTGCCTGCAAGGGCATCCCCATCCAGTTGATGCCCAGCCTGTCGTGGCCTCAGCCGCAAGCCTGTGCGCGACTGCTGCTGTCCACGCCGCTCTCGGGACTGCCCGATGCGACGGCCGCGATGCTGGGGCGCGTCAACGC
>JAGOCV010000142.1 GCA_017998575.1 Burkholderiaceae bacterium | reverse complement strand
CGATGGTGGGGGGGCGGGGCGCGGCAGGAGAGGCCATGGACGATCCAGCGCGCGAGTATATTGAGCCGGATGTTGCACCGGCTGATGGAGGGCTTATCGCACGCAGTGCCCAGCCAGTGCGCGCTGTGCGCCGCCTGGCCCGCCGCCCCCGTGTGCAGGGCCTGCGTGGCTCGATTCGCCATTCCTTCGCCACGCTGCCGTCGATGCGCCCTGCCTTTGCCCGCCGATGCGGGTGACTGCTGCGGCCGCTGCCTGCGCCGTGCCCCGGCGCTCGACGCCTGCCATGCCGCCGTGGATTACGGCTATCCGTGGGCCGGCTGCATCACCGATTTCAAGTTCGGCGGGCAACCGGGCTGGGCGGCCTCGCTGGCTGCGCTGGTGCGCGCCGGCCCGGCCGCCGCCCGACAGATCGACGACGCCGACCTGGTGCTGCCGCTGCCACTGGCGCCTGGCCGGCTGCGCGAGCGCGGCTTCAACCAGTCGCTTGAACTGGCGCGCCGGCTGGCGCCGGGCCGGGTGGAATCCCGCCTGCTCCTGCGCGTGCGCGAGACCCCCGCGCAAAGTCGCCTGGACCGGGCGGCACGGCTCGCCAATCTGCGCGGCGCATTTGCCGTCGATCCGCTGCGGCGCGGCCAGGTGCAGGGCAGGCGCATCGCCCTGGTCGATGATGTGATGACCAGCGGCGCCTCGCTCGAGGAGGCCGCGCGTGTCCTGCGCGAGGCCGGCGCGTCCCACATCGCCGGCATCGTGGTCGCGCGAACGCCCGAGGCCTGACTCGCGCAGCAAGCCGCGCGGTGACAATCGCACGATGTTCCACATCGTCCTGGTCGAGCCCGAAATCCCGCCGAATACCGGCAACGTCATCCGGCTGGCCGCCAACACGGGTTGCACGCTGCACCTGGTGGAACCGCTGGGCTTTTCGATGGAAGACCGCCTGATGCGCCGCGCCGGACTGGACTACCACGAGTACGCCGAAGTCCGGCGCCATGCGAACTGGCAGGCGCTGCTCGACACAGAGCAGCCCGACCCGGCACGCCTGTTCGCACTCACCACCCGCGGCACGCGCACCGTGCACGACGTGGCCTTCATGCCCGGCGACTGGCTGGTGTTCGGCTCGGAGACCCGCGGCCTTGCCCCCGAACTGCGCGATACCTTCAACCCCTCGCACTGGCTGCGACTGCCAATGCGCGCCGGCCAGCGCAGCCTCAACCTGTCGAACGCAGTCGCGGTGACGGTGTTCGAGGCGTGGCGGCAGCACGGCTTCGTTGGCGCACGTTAGACACCCCGAGCGCTGACCGTGAAGCGGTCAAGCCTCGGCTCTGCCGAGGCCCCGCGCGAGCACCCCCTCGGGGGGCAGCGAGCTACACGCAGTGAGCGAGCGTGGGGGCGAACAAGTTCCAGCGCTGACCGTGAAGCGGTCAAGCCTCGGCTCTGCCGAGGCCCCGCGCGAGCACCCCCTCGGGGGGCAGCGAGCTACACGCAGTGAGCGAGCGTGGGGGCGAACAAGTTCCAGCGCTGACCGCGAAGCGGTCACGCCTCGGCCCTGCCGAGGCCCCGCGCGAGCACCCCCTCGGGGGGCAGCGAGCTACACGCAGTGCGCGAGCGTGGGAGCTTAGAGGTAGTGGCGCACGAGCGACTCGGCCACGCAGACGGGCTTGGCCGTTCCTTCGCGCTCGAACGTCACCTGCCAGGTGCTCTGCATGCCATTGCCGGCCACGGCTTCCAGCGCCAGCAGCTTGAATCGCCCGCGCACCCGGCCGCCCACGGGCACCGGATCCGTGAAGCGCACCTTGTTCAGGCCATAGTTGACGCCCATGCGCACGTCGGTGATGGCGATGGAGCCTTCCAGCAATCGCGGCAGCAGCGACAGCGTGAAGAAGCCGTGCGCGATGGTGCCGCCGAACGGGCCCGATCGAGCGCGCGCCTCGTCCACGTGGATCCACTGGTGGTCACCGGTGGCCTCGGCGAACTGGTTGACCTGGGCCTGCGTGACCTCGATCCAGTCGCTCACGGCGACCTCCTGTCCCACCAGCGGGGCAAGGTCGGCAGGCTGCGCGAATGTCTTCATCTTGTCGTGTCTCCGTTGTCTTCTTGGCCGGGCGTGCGGCGGCCGGTCAGGTGTCCAGCCAGTTGGTGATGCCGCGCCACTGCTCGAGGTCACGCTCGACGCGACCCGGCGCCACGTCGAACACCGTGAGGCCACGCGCGGCCAGGTGGATGTAGTTCTGCGTGTCGCGCAGGTAGCCCAGCACCGGCAGGCCCAGTCCTTCGACGAAGTCGCGCAGCCGGTCGGCCGCCAGCGTGCGGCTGTCCACACGCATGCCGACGATGCCCACCTGCAGCGCCGAGGCCTTGCGGTGCTCGGCCAGTTCGTCGAGGAAGGCGCGCGTGGCGTAGATGTCGAAGATGCTGGGCTGCAGGGGCACGATCACTTTGTCGGCCAGCTTCATGACGTCGTTGAAGCGCCAGCCATGCAGGCCGCCGGGGGTATCGAGCACCACGTGCGTGACACCTTTGGGCGGGCGCACGATGAGGTCGGCGCTCACGTCCCAGGTCTCGATGCGGCGGGCGGCCTCGGGCCGCAGGCCCAGCCACAGCCGCGAGGACTGCTGGCGATCGGCATCGCCCAGCATCACCGCGTGACCCTGGCTCGCGAAGTACCCTGCGACGTTGGTGGCAAGTGTGGACTTGCCCACGCCTCCCTTGGGATTGGCGACGACCACGACCGGCATGAGTTCCCCCTCGGCGAGTTGAAGTGGCCCTATGTTAGCGGCAGGCCCCGCCGGGCGGGGGTGGCAACTTTCAGCGGAAGGCGTCCCACAGCAGCTTGATGCCGGTGAGGAACATGCCGACGTAGAGCAGCCGGTAGAACAGTTCCTGGCTGATGCGGCGCGCGATGCGGATGCCCATCCAGACGCCCAGCGGCGCCAGCGGCAGCAGCACCAGCGACGTGGCCATGTTGCGCAGGTCCAGCAGGCCCAGCAGCGCGTACGGTATCCACTTCGAGAGGTTGATGAAGAAGTAGAAGAACGCCATCGTCGCCGTGTAGAGCATGGGCCGCATCTTGAGCGGGATGACGTAGGCGTTGAGCGGCGGGCTGCCCGCGTGCGCGATGAAGCTGGTGAAGCCCGACACGGCCGTGAGGATGGCCCCCACCCAGCGCGGCGGCGGCGGGCTGTCGGCGCGCGGCGGGAACACCAGGCGCTGGGCCAGGAAGAGCAGCGTGAAGCCGCCCACCAGCCCGGCGATCACGTGCGTGTCCAGCACGCGGAACAGCACCGCGCCCAGCACCACGCCGGCCAGGCCCCAGGGCAGCAGGAAGCGCAGCAGCTGGCGGTCGAGTTCCTTGCGGAAGGCCGCCAGGCCCAGCAGATCCATCAGCAGCAGCACCGGCATCAGGATGGCGGCCGCCTGCGGCACGCTGACGGCCAGCGCCATGATGGGCACGGCCAGCGAGCCGAACCCTGCGCCGAAGCCGCTCTTGCTCACGCCCAGCAGCAGCACGGCCGGTACCGAGACGACGTAGAACCAGGGGTCGGTGATGATGGGCAGGGACTGAAGCACTTCGGGAACCGGACGGCGGGCAGGCAGAGAAAGCACAAGGCCCGCCGTGTGCGGGCGGGCCCTGGTGCGGCAGGCGGGGTGCGCCGATTATCGCCGTCGCCCCGACGCCCGCTCAGGCGGTCTCCAGCCCCAGGTAGGCGCGCCGGATCTCGGGCCGCGCCAGCAGTTCGTCGGCCGCGCCGTCGGCCACGATGCGGCCCTCTTCCATCACGTACGCACGGCGCGCGATCTCCATCGCCATGACCACGTTCTGCTCCACCAGCAGCACCGAGGTGCCCGAGTCGTTGATCTCGCGGATGGCGCGGAACATGTCCAGCACGATGGCCGGCGCCAGGCCCAGCGACGGCTCGTCGAGCAGCAGCAGGCGCGGCCGGGCCATCAGCGCGCGGCCGATGGCCACCATCTGCTGCTGGCCGCCCGACAGCGCGCCGGCCGGCGCCTGCAGCTTCTCCTTGAGCACCGGGAACAGTTGCAGCACGCGCTCCAGCGTCTGCTGCCGGTGCGCCTTGGCGCTGGCGATGTAGCTACCCAGTTCCAGGTTGTCGAGCACGCTCATGCCCGTGAACAGGCGCCGCCCCTCCGGGACGATGGCGATGCCGGCATCGCAGAAACGGTGCGGCGCCAGCCGCGTCACGTCGCGCCCCTCGAAAACCAGCCGGCCCGCGTGCACCGGGTTGAGCCCGGCGATGGCGTTGATCAATGTGGTCTTGCCCGCGCCATTGGGGCCCACCACGCAGACCAGTTCGCCCGCCGCCACGTCCAGCGACACGCCCCACAGCGCCTGGGCCTGGCCATAGCGCACCTGCAGATCGCGCACTTCAAGCATGGTGTTGTCCTCCGAGATAGGCCTCGACCACGCGCGGGTCGTTCATCACCGCCTGCGCCGGGCCCTCGGCCAGCAACTGGCCATGGTGCAGCACGGCGATGCGGTCGGTCAGCGCCATCACGGCGCGCATGACGTGCTCGACGAAGACGATGGTCGATCCCTGCTCGCGGATGCGGCGGATCAGCAGGATGGCCTCGTCGATCTCGCTGGGCGTCATGCCCGAGAGCACTTCGTCGAGCAACACCAGCCGCGGCCGCGCGGCCAGCGCGCGCGCCAGTTCGAGGAATTTGCGCTGGTGCAGGTTCAGATCGTCCGGCAGCACGCCGGCCTTGGCGCCCAGGCCGGTGAACGCCAGCCACTCGTGCGCCTGGCGCTCGGCCTCTTTCTCGCTGAGCGAGGCATTGCCGAACATGGCCACCAGTGCCACGTTCTGCAGCACGGTGAGATGCATGAAGGGGCGCGGGATCTGGTAGGTGCGGGCGATGCCCGCGTGCGCGATGCGGTGGGCCGGCTGGCCCGCCAGCTCGCGTCCTTCGAACAGGATGCTGCCGCGTGTGGGCGACAGGTGCCCGCTCACCACGTTGATGAAGGTGGACTTGCCCGATCCGTTGGGGCCCAGCAGGCCCAGGATCTCGCCCTCGCGCACCTGCAGGCTCACGCCCTCCAGCGCCTTCACGCCGCGGAACCATTTGGAGAGATCGCGCACCTCCAGCAGGGGCGCCGCACCGACCGGCGCTGGCGACATCGCACGGACAGGCGGCGGTTCGGCCGCCGGCGCGGTGCCGGCAACCGCGGCCATCGGCGCCGCCGCAGAGGCCGCATGCGCCGCCACGCCCACCATCGGCGCGGCATGCGCGCTAGCCGCACCCTCCCCCACCGCCGCACGCCTGGCCGCATCGGCCCGCCGCTTGAGCAGGAAGCCCAGGATGCCGTTGGGCATGAACAGGATCACCACCACCAGCACCGCGCCCACGGCCGCCTTGCCGGCCACCGCATGGTCGCCGGCCGTGAAGGCGTACATCAGGCAGGTGATGACCACCGCGCCCACGGCCGGGCCGGCCCAGTGGCGCGTGCCGCCCAGCACGCTCATCAGCACCACGGTGAGCGGCACGGTGATGTTGAACGTCTCCCCCGCCGTGACGTACGACACGAACAGCGCGTGGATGCCACCCGCCAGCCCCGCCAGCGCGCACGAGATGCCGAAGGCCAGCAGCTTGTAGCGGTAAGTGGGCACGCCCATCACCTCGGCCACGTCCTCGTCGTCGTGGATGGCGAACAGGCCCAGGCCCAGCCGCCCGGCCTGGATGCGCCAGGCGATGACGAGCGTGGCGATCGCGCCGGCCAGCGCCATGAGGTAGAGCGACGCCGAGGGCGAGGGCCCGATGTTGGGCACCTGCACGCCCATCAGGTAGATGCCGGGGCCGCCATCGATGCGCGTGTTGAGCACGATGGTGCCCACCACCAGCGTGACGGCCAGCGTGAGCAGCGCGAACAGCTCGCCGCGCACCGCGCGCACTCGGAACACCACGGCGCCCAGTGCCACCCCGAGCACGGCCGCCAGCAGCGCGGCCATGGGCAGCGTCCAGAGGAAGGGCCAGTCCAGCTTGCCCGCCAGCGCGGCCGTGGTGTACACGCCCACGCCGAAGAATGCGCCGTGGCCGAACGAGAAATAGCCCGAATAGCCCGAGAGGATGTTCCACGACAGTGCCAGGATCATCCAGTGGCACAGCATGTAGAGAAACGTCTCGTAGAACGTGGGCAGGCCCAGCCAGGGCACGGTGGCCAGGGCGGCGCCGGCGACGAGGATGCCGATCAATGGTTTCTGCATGGTCAATGCCCCGCCTTTCCGGGACGCAGGAGGAGCATCACGATCAGCAGCGTGAACGACACCGTCGGTGCCCACGAGGGCGAGGCCACGGCCATCGTCACGGCTTCGCTCACGCCGATGATCACGCCGGCCACCAGCGGGCCGATGGCGCTGCCCAGCCCACCCAGCATGACGGCGGCGAACACCACGCCGATCCACGCGAAGATCTGCGAAGGCGTGAGCGCGAAGGTCATCGCCAGACAGACGCCGGCAAACGCGGCCAGCGCCCCGCACAGGCCGGCCAGCAGCAGCGACAGGCCACGCTCGTTGATGCCGTAGGCGGCGGCGATGGGCCCGTCCTCGGCCATGGCGCGCAGCGCGCGGCCCAGGTCGGTGTAGCGCATGGCAGCCCAGATGGCGGCGGCGAAGGCCGCCGACAGCAGCAGCGTGATGAGCTCGGGAATCGGCACGAACAACGGACCGATGGTGAACTTCATCGCCGAGTAGGGCGACTCCAGCCGGCGGAAGTCGGCCGTCCAGATGCCCTGCACCAGGCTCTCGATCATCACCGTGATGCCGAAGGTGACCAGCAGCGAGTTGAAGGGCGAGATGCGAAAGCGCGACAGCACCCAGTGCATGCCCGCGCCCACCGCGAAGAACACCGGCGGCAGCAGCACGAACGCCCACAGCACGTCGATGTGCCAGTGCGAAGCCATCTGGTAGGCCAGGTAGCCCGCCAGGAAGGTGAAGCCGAAGTGCGCCAGATTGATCTGGCGCAGCAGGCCCCAGGTCAGGCCCAGCCCCAGGCCGATGAGGCCGTAGAGCGCGCCGATGAAGATCCCGGAGAGGATCGACTGGGCCAATAGGTTGAAGCTGGGCAGGTACATCGCCTGGGGCCGCCTTCTGTTGTTACTTGACCTGCAGCTTGGCGCCGGGCGCCGCGAACTGCTGCGGCCACACCACCTGCCACTTGCCGCCCTGCACCTGCTTGATCTTCATCAGGTCGTCGCCGTAGTTGTTGACGCCGTCGAAGCGCAGGTTGCCGTGGATGGTCTGCACGCGGTTCTTCTTGAGATAGGCGGCGATGGCCTTGTCGTCGAAGTTGCCCGCGCCCTTCACGCCGGCTTCCAGGATCTGCCAGGCCGAGTACGAGGCCGCGGCCTGCACTTCCACCGTGGTGTCGGGCAGCTTGGCGGCCGTGGCGCGCTGCTTGAACACCTTGACGAACTCGGCGGCCACCGGGTCGTTGGTGAACGGTGCGTGCTCCTCGAAGATGGTCACCGACAGCGCGTTGTCACCATCGGCCGAGCTGGTCATCGGGCCGGGCGCGGGGTAGAGGTGGAAGTGCAGCGGCGGCACGTAGTCGATCTTCTTCATCGCGTCGAGCAGCATGTTGCCCTCCAGGCCGATGTCGCCCATCCACACGAGGTCGGGCTTGGCGTCCTTCACGCGCGCGGCGATGGGGCCGAAATCGCGGTTGCCGAATTCCCATTCGAGGAACAGCACCTCCTTGAGGCCGCGCTTCTTCGCCACCTCACGGCCGCCCAGCGACAGGAAGTGGATCGAGGGGAACTTGCTGGTGACGATGGCGATGGTCTTGGGCGGCTTGGGCGATGCGGCCAGCGCGTCGAACAGCGAGTTGGGCACCGTGGTGCCCGGATCGGCACCCAGCGACCACGAGGGGAACTGCATGTCGTACTTGGCCAGCGACGGGATGCCGAAGGTGTGATGCACCAGCACCTTGTTGTAGCGCTGCGCCACGCCCATGGCAGACAGGATGGCGCCGGTGGCATACGGGCCCATCAGCAGATCGACCTTGTCGGACGTGACGAACTGCTCGTAGAGCGTGCGGGCCAGATCGGGCTTGGACTGGTCGTCGCGCACGATCCACTCCACCTTGCGGCCCAGCAGGCCACCGCGTGCGTTGAGTTGCTCCACGTAGATCTCGCCCACCAGCTTGTGGACCATGGCCGTGGCCGACAGCGGGCCGGTGAGGGCCAGCGTGCTGCCGATGCGTACCGGCGCGCCCTGCGCGAACACCGGGCCGGCCGCCAGCGTGGCGGCGCCTGCGGCAGCTGCCGCGATGATGGAACGTCGTGCGAATGTCATGGTTGTCTTCCTCGTCTTCTCTCTCGTGTGTTGATGGGACTGCCGACCCGCATCAGCGCCGGACGGCAGCGGGGCTCTCACTCACTGCTTTGCTTCTTCGCGAACTCGTTGCGGATCAATCGACGCGCGCGCCCGAGCGGCGCACCAGGTCGGCCCACTTGGCGACCTCGGCGCGGCCGAAGGCGGCGGCTTCGTCAGGCGACATGGCGCGGGCTTCCAGGCCCTGGCCCGCCAGGCGCTGGGCCACGTCGGGCTGCGCCAATGCCTGACGCGCGGCATCGCGCAGCCGGGCCAGTTCGCGCGCGGGCGTGGCCGCCGGCGCATACACCATGAACCAGGCGACCAGGTCGAAGTCCTGCACACCCTGCTCGGCGATGGTGGGAACGTCGGGCGCGGCGCTGCTGCGGGCCGAGCCCGAGGCACCCAGCGCGCGCAGCTTGCCGGTCTTCATGTGCGGCAGCACCGCGGCCGGGTGATAGAACATGAAGTGCACCTGACCCGACATCACGTCGGAGACGGCCAGGCCGCCCTCCTTGTAGGGCACGTGCACCATCTCGCCGCCCAGCCGCGCCTTGAGCAACTCGCCCGCGAGGTGGCCCGAGGTGCCGTTGCCGGCCGAGGCGAAGCTCACGCCGCCCGGCTTGCCGGCCTGCGCGCGCAGATCGGCCAGCGAGCGGATGGGCGAGTTGCCGCCCACCACCAGCAGCGTCGGCGTGTAGCCCACGAAGGCGATGGGAGCGAAATCGCGCAGCGCGTCGTAGCCGAGCTTCTGGTAGAGCGTGCTGTTGATCGCGTGCGTGCCCACCGTGCCCATGACCAGGGTGTAGCCGTCGGGTGCCGACTTGGCCACCTGGTCGGTGCCGATGGTGCCGCCCGCGCCGGCGCGGTTCTCCACCACCAACGTCTGGCCCAGCGCCCGGCCCATGCCGTCGGCGACCACGCGGCCGACGATGTCGGTGGTGGTGCCGGGGCCGAAGGGGACGACCATCTTCAGCGGTCGCGAGGGGTAGTCCTGCGCCACGCCCAGCGCGGGCGCCAGCAGCGTGGCCGCCCCGATGACGGCCAGCAGCGTGCGCCGCACCGGGTGTGCCGTGGGTCGTTCGTCTTTCCTGTTCATGCGTCTTGTCTCCTTCTTTTCTCGTGGATGCGAACCCTGGCTGGCGTGGCCGCGTCAGCGCGGCGGCGCGGGCCAGCCGTGGGCGAACTCGGCGTTGTGCTCGCCCAACTGCGGCGGCGCGATCACGTCGAGCGCACGCTCGCCATCGAACGACAGCGGCGAGCGCACCGTGCGAAAGCCCGGCTCGCCCGCCGTGGTGTGCGTGCCGACGAACAGCTGCAGGTGCTCGGCCTGCGCGTCGCCCGGCACTTCGTCGGTGCGGTACATCGGCGCATGCGGCACGTCGCGCGCCAGCAGGCGCTGGCACCACTGGTCGCGCGGGCGGGTCTTGAAG
>JAGOCV010000141.1 GCA_017998575.1 Burkholderiaceae bacterium | reverse complement strand
GCTCCATGCTGATCTATTCGGTGCTGCACCTCACGGGCTATGCGCTGCCGATCGAAGAACTCAAGAACTTCCGCCAGCTGCACAGCAAGACGGCCGGCCACCCCGAAGTGGGCGTCACGCCGGGCGTCGAAACCACCACCGGCCCGCTGGGCCAGGGCATCACCAATGCCGTGGGCATGGCGCTGGCCGAGAAGCTGCTGGCGGCCGAATTCAACCGTGACGATCACGCCATCGTCGACCACCACACCTACGTGTTCCTGGGCGACGGCTGCCTGATGGAAGGCATCAGCCACGAAGCCGTGGCCCTGGCCGGCGCCTGGAAGCTCAACAAGCTGGTGGCGCTGTACGACGACAACGGCATCTCCATCGATGGGCAGGTGGCCCCGTGGTTCATCGACGACACGCCGGCCCGCTTCAAGGCCTGCGGCTGGGCCGTGATCGGCCCGGTGGACGGCCACGACGTCGAAGCCGTCTCGCGCGCCATCGCCGACGCCAAGGGCAGCGCCGACAAGCCCACCCTCATCGTCTGCAAGACGGCCATCGGCAAGGGCAGCCCCAACCGCGCCGGCACGGCCAAGGCCCACGGCGAGCCGCTGGGCGCCGACGAGATCGCCCTCACGCGCGCCGCGCTGGGCTGGAGCCACACCCCGTTCGAGGTGCCCAAGGCCGTCTACGCCGACTGGGACGCCAAGGCCGCCGGCAAGAAGGCCGAAGCCGACTGGAACGCCAGGTTCGCCAAATACAAGGCCGCCTTCCCCGAGCAGGCCAGGGAATACGTGCGCCGCATGAAGGGCGAGCTGCCGAAGAACTTCGCCCAGGTGGCCGTGGACGCCGTGGTCGGCGCCCACACCAAGGCCGAGACGGTGGCCTCGCGCAAGGCCTCGCAGATCGCGCTCGAAGCCTTCACCGCCGCGCTGCCCGAACTGCTGGGCGGCAGCGCCGACCTCACCGGCTCCAACCTCACCAACACCAAGAGCACGCCCGCGCTGCGCATCGATCAGGCCGGCGACGTGGTGAAGACGGCCGAAGGCCAGATCGGCCGCCACATCAACTACGGCGTGCGCGAATTCGGCATGGCCGCCATCATGAACGGCGTGGCGCTGCACGGTGGCTACATCCCCTACGGCGGCACCTTCCTCACCTTCAGCGACTACAGCCGCAACGCCATCCGCATGGCCGCGCTGATGAAGCAGCGCGTGGTGCACGTGTTCACGCACGACTCCATCGGCCTGGGCGAAGACGGCCCCACGCACCAGTCGATCGAGCACGCGGCCAGCCTGCGCCTGATCCCGGGCCTCGATGTCTGGCGCCCTGCCGACACGGCCGAAACCGCCGTGGCCTGGGCTGTCGCCCTGGAGAACGCCAACCGCCCGACGGCCCTGCTGCTGTCGCGCCAGAACCTGCCCTATGCCCGCAAGAGCGAGCTGGGCGAGATCAGCCGCGGCGCCTACGTGCTGTCCGAGCCGGAAGCCGCGGGCCTCAGGAAGAAGGCGCAGGCGGTGATCATCGCCACCGGCTCCGAAGTGCAGCTGGCGCTGGCCGCGCAGAAGCTTCTGGCCGAACGCAAGATCGCCGTGCGCGTGGTCTCCATGCCCAGCACCACGGCCTTCGACCGCCAGACGCGCGAGTACAAGGCCCAGGTGCTGCCGGCCGGCGTGCCGCGCATCGCGGTGGAAATGGGCGTGACCGACTTCTGGTGGAAGTACGGCTGCGCCGCCGTCGTGGGTATCGACACCTACGGCGAATCGGCCCCGGCGCCGGTGCTGTTCAAGCACTTCGGCTTCACGCCCGAGAACGTGGCCGACACCGTGCGTGCGGCCATCGGCAAGTAATCGTTTCTTTAGTTCACAGGAGATATCTGCAATGGCAATCAAGGTAGGCATCAACGGCTTCGGCCGCATCGGCCGCAACGTGCTGCGCTCGGCGGTGGCGAACTTCTCCGACATCGAGATCGTCGGCATCAACGACCTGCTGGAGCCCGACTACCTGGCCTACATGCTCTCGTACGACTCGGTGCACGGCCGCTTCGACGGCACCGTGGCCGTGGAGGGCAACACCCTGATCGTCAACGGCAAGAAGATCCGCCTGACGCAGGAACGTGATCCGGCCAACCTGAAGTGGAACGAAGTCGGTGCCGACGTGGTCATCGAATCCACGGGCCTGTTCCTCGACAAGGCCACGGCGTCCAAGCACATCGCCGCTGGCGCGAAGAAGGTCATCATCTCCGCGCCCTCCAAGGACGACACGCCCATGTTCGTCTTCGGCGTCAACAGCGACACCTACGCCGGCCAGGACATCATCAGCAACGCCAGCTGCACCACCAACTGCCTGGCGCCCATCGCCAAGGTGCTCAACGACAAGTGGGGCATCAAGCGCGGCCTGATGACCACCGTGCACGCCGCCACCGCCACGCAGAAAACTGTGGACGGCCCGAGCAACAAGGACTGGCGCGGCGGCCGCGGCATTCTGGAAAACATCATCCCCAGCTCCACCGGTGCCGCCAAGGCCGTGGGCGTGGTGATCCCCGAGCTCAACAAGAAGCTCACGGGCATGAGCTTCCGCGTGCCGACCTCCGACGTGTCGGTGGTCGACCTGACGGTGGAGCTCAATAAGGAAGCCAGCTACGACGAGATCAAGGCCGAGATGAAGGCGCAGTCCGAAGGCGCGCTCAAGGGCATCCTGGGCTACACCGAAGACAAGGTGGTGGCCACCGACTTCCGCGGCGACGCCCGCACGTCGATCTTCGACGCCGACGCCGGCATCGCGCTGGACAAGACCTTCATCAAGGTCGTCTCCTGGTACGACAACGAGTGGGGCTACTCGAACAAGTGCCTGGAGATGGTGCGCGTGGTGGCCAAGTAAGCCACGGCTGCGGCCATGAAAAAGGCGCCCCTCGGGGCGCCTTTTTTGTTGTGCCGCACCGGATGCGCGGATCAGTGATGGTGCCCATGCGCCCCATGCACGTGCCGATGCTCGATTTCCTCGGGCAGAGCGGCGCGCACACCCGTCACCTTGATCGAGAACTTCAGCGCACGGCCGGCCAGCGGGTGGTTGCCGTCCAGGTGCACCACGGGGCCCTTGATCTTGACCACGTTGAACACGCGCGGGCTGCCGTCGTCGTTGCGGCCTTCCAGCTGGCCGCCCACCTTCACGCCGGGCGGGAACTCGCTCTTGGGGATGGTGCGCACCAGCGATTCATCGCGTTCGCCGAAGGCATCTTCCGGATTGAGGTCGAGCGTGACCGCATAGCCCACCGCCTGGCCTTCGAGCGCTTCCTCGATCTTGGGCAGTGTGTTGTCGTAGCCGCCGTGCAGGTAGGCCATGGGCTCCCTGGTCTGCTCGATGAGGCGGCCGTCGCGTTCGGCGACCTTGTAGGTCAGGGTGACGACGGTGTCTTTGGTGATGTTCATGTCGATGTTTCTCGTTGGGACATTGCCTCGGCGGGCCATTCCTCGCGGCCGCCGGGATGGCGGGCGAAGCGGACGGGGTCGCGCCCGTGCACAGGGGCGTCATCCTGCCACGGCCAGCCGCCGAATTGCGTGCGCCGGTAATCCTGCATGGCCTGCATGATCTCGGCCTGCGTGTTCATCACGAACGGGCCGTACTGCGCCACGGGCTCGGCGATGGGCCGGCCCTGCAGCAGGAGGAACTCGGCTTCTGTGTCCCCATTGACCAGGTCCACTGCCTCGCCCGGGCGCAGCTCGACCGCATGCACGCCCGCGATGCGCTGGCCGGCCACGCTCACTTCACTGCCCTTGAAGAAGTAGAGGTGGCGGCGCGTGCCCGTGCCACTGGCGGCGGGCAAGGTCCAGCGGGCGCCGGGCGCCATGCGGATCGTCCAGATGGCGACGTCGGCGTCGGCCGCGGCCGCCCACGAGTCGGGCGGTGGCGCGGGCGGCGCATCGGCGCCGGCCAGCGTGCCGGCGATCACGGACACGTCGGTGGTGCGGCCGGCCTCGTCGCGCGCGACGAGATGCGGCACCTGGTCGGCCCAGAACATCTTGAAGTGCGCGGGCACGAGCTTGGAGCGCGCCGGCAGGTTGAGCCAGATCTGGAAGAGCTCCAGCGGGTTGTCGCGCTCGGTTTCGAACAGCGGGAACATCTCGGCATGCACGATGCCCTCGCCCGCGGTGATCCACTGCACGTCGCCCCGGCCGAAGCGCGCGGCCGCGCCCAGCGAGTCGGCGTGGTCGATCAGGCCGCGGCGCACGATCGTCACGGTCTCGAAGCCGCGGTGCGGGTGCGCCGGAAAGCCCGGGATGTCCTGGCCGTGGTACATGCTCCAGCCGTCCTGGCGGCTGAAGTCCGATCCGATCTGGCGGCCGGCCAGCGACGCGGCCGGGCCGAGCTCGCCGTTGCCGCGCGGGTAGGCGTCGTCGTGGTACGCGCAGAACAGGAACGGGTCGGCGGTTTCCCAGGGAAAGCCGAGCGGTCGGATGCGCAGGATGGGAGAAGCGGTGGTCATGGTGGGTTTCCTCGATCCGGAACAGGTGAGGGTAGCGCGAACCGGTTTCAAGCGTGGCGCCCGGGGCCTTCGGCAGCCTGCGCTTGCCGCCCGCGGGGCAGGCGGGTAAGGTGGGCCGATGTCCCGCCGCCTGCTGCGCCCGCTGTCGTGCCTGCCGCCTGCGCTGGCGCTGGCGGCGTCGTGGGTCACCCCACTGGCCATGGCCGAGCCCGGCGAAGCCGCCGCGCCGCAGGCCCGTGTGCTGTTCGCCCATGGCCCGGTCGATCTGCGCCGGGGCACGGCGGAGCCGGTGCCGGCGGCCGGGGCCGTGCTGGCACCGGGAGACCGTGTCGCCACCGGCCCGGGCGGGCGGGCGCAGCTGATGCTGGCGGACGGCAGCCGCGTGTCGATGCAGGCCGAGTCGCAGGTGCGGCTGGCCGGGGCGGCGGGCGGTCTGGAGTTTCCGTCGGGCAGCGTGCGGGTGTTGCCGGCCCCGGCGGGCACGGGCTTCAGCCTGCGCACGCCACGCGCCACGCTCACCGTGCGCGGCGCTTCGTTCAGCGCCGCCTACAACGCCGATGGCAGCATCAACGTCGCCTCGGAGCGCGAGCCGGTCGAGGTATGCACCGCGGCCGGCTGCGTGACGGCCGGCGACGACAACGTGCGCGTGCGCGCCGACAGCCTGCCGCCCACGCGCACCAACGCGCGTGCCAGCTGGCGCTGATGTATCCGGGTGCGCCCGCCCCGCTTCAGCGCGCCGGTGTTGCCGGGGGCACCGCGCCGTCGGCTGGACCCCGGGCCTCGAGCATGCGGATGACCTCCTGCGCCAGAAAGCGCAGGTACTCCAGCGTGTCGTCCTGGATTTCGCGCGGCTGCGAATCGATCACGCACAGCGTGCCCAGCGCCTGCCCGTTGGAGGTGACCAGCGGCGCGCCAGCGTAGAAGCGGATGTTGGGGTCGCCGGTGACCAGCGGGTTGCCGGTGAAGCGGTCGTCCTGCGTGGCGTCGTTCACCACCATGGGCTTGCCCGGCGTCTGGATGGCGTGGGCGCAGAAGGCCATCTCGCGCGGCGTCTGCTGCGCCTGCAGGCCCACGCGCGACTTGAACCACTGGCGCTGGTCGTCCACCAGCGAAATCAGCGCGATGGGTGTGCCGCAGACGCTGGCCGCCAGGCGCGTGATGTCGTCGTAGGCCTGCTCCTGCGCGCTGTCCATGACCATCAGGCGACGCAGTTCGGCCAGACGTTGCTGCTCGCGCTTCTCAGGGGCATCGCCCGTTTCGTCTTTCGTCGTCGCCATGCATGGCCCCCGTTTCAACAGGCCATCATCCTACCGCCGCGCCTGCGGGTGCCCGGATAATCCTGCCCATGACGGCCTCGCCCTACCCCGTGCGGGAAGAGGAGATCACCTTCACCGCCATCCGCGCGCAAGGCGCGGGCGGCCAGAACGTGAACAAGGTCTCCAACGCGGTGCACCTGCGCTTCCCCGTTCCGGCGTCCTCGCTGCCCGAGGATGTGAAAGCGCGCCTGCTCGCCCTGGGCGACCAGCGCATCACCGCCGATGGCACGGTCGTCATCAAGGCGCAGACCAGCCGCAGCCTGGAGGCCAACCGCGCCGACGCCATCGCGCGCCTGCAGGCGCTGGTGGACAGCGTGGCCGTGCCGCCGCGCCGGCGCCGCGCTACGCGGCCCACGCTGGGCTCGCAGCGCGAGCGCCTGGCCGGCAAGGCGGCCAAGGGCGCGGTCAAGCGCCAGCGCGGCCGCGTGACCGACATGGATTGACGCGCATCGCCCACACGCGCAGGAGCTGCTGACATGACCCACCCGACCGTGCTGCTGCAGATCGACGCCGACCACACCGTGCTGGCTGTCGATGGCCAGCCCATCGCCGCGCTGCCCGTGGGCAGCCGCCGCACGGCCGACCAGTGCTTGCGCCACGATCCGCCCACGGCCATCGACATCGAGCGCGCCATCGAGGTGGTCGAAGACCAGGTGATGCCCTGGCGTGCGCGCCTGCCCGCCGGGGCCGTGCTGGTGGCGCGCGACGCAGGCGTGCACGAAATCGCGTGGCTGGCCGGCGTGCCCGACGTGCCGCATGCCGAGCTCACGCTCGATGCGCTGGAGCGCGTGTTCAACCGGCTCGCCGATGTGGCGTCGGGCAGTCCGGTGGCGGCCTCCGGTCTGCCGGTGACGCCGGCCTTTACGGCGCGGCTGGTGATCCTGCGCGAGGCCTTGCACCACCTCGGCTTCGACCGCCTGCGCATCGAGGCCTGACGCGCCGCGCAGGTGGGCGGCTCAACTGCCCGCCCGCAGCGCCATCACCCCCGCCACGATGGCCAGCGTCGCCAGCGCGCGGCGCAGCGTGAAGGCTTCGTGCAGCAGCCAGGCTCCCAGCAGCGCGGCGAACAGCACCGAGGTCTCGCGCAGCGCGGCCACCAGGGCGACCGGCGCGCGCGTCATGGCCCACAGCGCGATGCCGTAGCTGCCGATCGAGGCCAGCGCGCCACCCAGCGCCAGGGGCCAGCGCTGGCGCGCGTAATCGGCCACGCCCCGTCCGCGCCGCTGCGCCAGCACCAGCAACGCGAACGGCCAGCCGTCCAGCACGAAGAGCGCGGCCACGTACTGCAGCGCGCTGCCGCCCGCCCCGGTGGTGGCGCGCACACCCAGCGCATCGACCACGGTGTAGATCGCGATGACCACCGCGTTGGCCAGCGCGAAAGCCACGGCGCGCGGCGCCTGCAGCGCCTGGCGCGACAGGCCCAGCGCCAGCACGCCGCAACAGATGCCCAGCACGCCGGCCCAGGCCAGCGGCGACAGCTGCTCGCCCACCGTGGCCGTGGCCGACAGCGCTACCAGCAGCGGCGCCGTGCCGCGCATGAGCGGATAGGCCAGGCCCAGGTCGCCATGCCGCAGCGCGCCGGCCAGCGCGACGTAGTAGGCGATGTGGATGGTGACCGAGGCCGCGATGAAGGGCCACGCGCCGGCCGGCGGCCAGCCCGCCACCCACACCAGCGGGATCGCCAGCAGCGAGCCCAGCAGGTGGATGAGGGCGGTGTCCAGCGTCTTGTCGGTGCTGGACTTCACCAGCGCGTTCCAGCTCGCGTGCAAGAGGGCGCCGACGAGCACGGCAAGGACGACGGGCCAGGGCAGGCTCATGGGAACTTCGCGGCGCAGGGCATGGCGCCTATTCGAGCACATCCGCGCGCCTGGCCCCCCCGGCCCTCGCCGTGACGTATTCCACGAAATGCCTGTAACCATTTGGCAGATCGGGTGACCGCAGCTTTCGGCGTCGGTTGCGCTGCCGCATGCCACTGCCATACTTGCATGCCCCTCCCAGGAGTCCTGCCGCATGGTGACCGCCGCCAGCCGCCTCAAGATCGGCCTTTCGGCCTGTTTCTCGCACGCCGACCCGCAACGCTCGCTCTTCACGGGCAAGACGCTCCAGTACGTGGAGCAGACCATCGCGCACTGGCTCATGTCGTCCGGTGCCATGGTGGTGATGGTGCCCTGCCCCACGGGCGCCACCATGCGCGGCGACGTCACCTTCGACCACTACGCCGAATGGCTCGACGGCCTGGTGCTGCACGGTGGCGCCGACGTCTGGCCCGGCAGCTACGGTGAGGAGCCGCTGCACGAGAACTGGGGCGGCGACCGGGTGCGCGACGAGTACGACAAGGCGCTGGTGGCCGCCTTCGAGCGCGTGGGCAAGCCCATGTTCGGCGTCTGCCGCGGGCTGCAACTGCTCAACGTGGCCTTTGGCGGCACGCTCTACCAGGACATCAACACGCAGGTGCCCGATTCGTTCGTGCACCGCGATGCGGCCACCTACGACCTCAACTACCACAGCATCGACATCCGCCAGGGCTCGCGCCTGTCGTCGCTCTACCCCGGCGTGGAGCGCGCGCGCGTCAACAGCATCCACCACCAGGCCATCAAGGACCTGTCGCCCGAGTTCGATGCCGAGGCCTACAGCGCGACCGACGGCATCGTCGAGGCCATCCGCCGCAAGGACGCGGGCAAGAGCTACATCGCGGCCGTGCAGTGGCATCCGGAATTCCACAAGATCGGCTCCGACACCATCGACGACAGCGCCATGCTCGAGGACTTCCTGCGCGCGGTCGCCGAGGCCCGTCGCCGCCCGGCCATCAAGGCCGACGACGTGCAACTGGTCGAGGGCCTGGCCTGACGTTCGCCCGGGCGCGCTGGGGTACCCTTGCCAGTCCCCCATGAAAAAGCGCCCCTTCCTGTCCGCGAACGCGCCCTGCCCCTGCGGCAGCGGCGCCACCTACACCGCCTGCTGCGGGCCCTGGCACGAGGGCCTCGAGTCCGACCCGCCTCGCCACGCGCCCACGCCCGAGGCGTTGATGCGCTCGCGCTACAGCGCCTACGTCCTGGGTCTGCCCGACTACCTGATGGCCACCTGGCACGGCTCCACCGCGCCGGGCGACCTCGACCTCTCACCCACCAAGTGGCTGGGCCTGGAAGTGCGTGACGCGGCCGAGGCCGGCGACGCTGGCGTGGTGGAGTTCGTCGCGCGCTGGCGCGACAGCAGCGGCCGCGCGGGCCGGCTGCACGAGATCAGCCGCTTCGTGCGCGAAGCGGACCGCTGGTTTTATGTGGACGGCATGTTCCCTGGCGAATCGTCATGAGACACGCCGCACCGGCCGGGGCATGCCGCGCGCGGGCGCCACAGGCGGCCATACCGCTGCGTTGAGGAGCGGCGGTATGGCCGTATCGGGGGCGTGCTAGCTCTTGAGGTGCTTGCCCAGAATGCCCGCGATCTCGAACATCGTGACCTGCGGCTTGCCGAACACCGGCAGCAGCTTGTCGTCGGCGTTGATGTTGCGCTTGTTGGCCGCGTCCTGCAGGTTGTGGACGCGGATGTATTCCCACAGCTTCTTCACGGCTTCGGTGCGCGCCACGGGCTCGGGTCCGATCACGGCAGCCAGCTGCGCGCTGGGCGGCAGGCCCGTGCCGGGCTTGCGCGCCTTCTTCTCGGCCGGAGCCTTCTTGCCAGCCGGCGCCTTCTTCGCCGCGGCTTTGGCCGCCGTCTTGCCCGCGGCCTTCTTCGCCGGTGCGCCTGCCGCCGTCTTGCGCGGCGGGAACTTGGAGGCGCGCGGCTCGAACTCGAAGCCCACCTTGCCCGCTTCCTTGTCGTAGGCGAGGAAGGCCTTGAACGCACGGCGCGTCTTGTTGGAGATGAACTTGTCGAGCAGGTCGGTCTTGCCGGTGGCCAGCAGCTTGGCGAGCTGTTCGTGATCCACCGGCTGCTGCAGGATCACCTTGCCGGTCTTGAAGTCGCAGCTGGGCGTGGCCTGCGCGACGG
>JAGOCV010000435.1 GCA_017998575.1 Burkholderiaceae bacterium | reverse complement strand
CGGCCGATCGGCGCAACATGCTGCAGAACGCGCTCGGTGCCATCGAGCGCCTGCAGTCGCGCCTGGACGCGGTCGAGAACGCGAAGCACGAGCCGATCGCCATCGTGGGCATGGCCTGCCGCGTGCCTGGCGGTGCGGAAGACGCCGACAGCTTCTGGAACCTGCTGACCGAAGGCAAGGACGTGGTGGGCGAGGTGCCCGCCGACCGCTGGGACGTGGACGCGTACTACGACCCCGATCCGAGCAAGCAGGGCAAGGCGCGCACCAAGGCGGGTGGCTTCCTGAAAGACATCGACCAGTTCGAGCCCAGCTTCTTCGGCATGTCGCCGCGCGAGGCGGCCGGCGTGGACCCGCAGCAGCGCTTGCTGCTGGAGGTGGCCTGGGAGGCCATGGAGCACGCCGCCATCCCCACCGACCAGCTCGACGGCAGCCTGACCGGGGTGTTCGTCGGCATCACGTCGATGGACTATTCCAACCGCATCGACGTGGCCGACCCGGCCCGCAGCGACATCTACCTGGCCACCGGCACCGCGCTCAACGCCGCGGCCGGCCGCGTGTCCTTCACCTTCGGCTTTCGCGGCCCCTGCATGGCGATCGACACCGCCTGCTCGTCCTCGCTGGTGGCGATCCACACCGCCTGCCAGAGCCTGCGCAACGGCGAAAGCAACCTCGTGCTGGCCGGTGGCGTGAATGCCATCCTCTCGCCCGACCCCTTCGTGCTCATCTCCAAGTGGGGCATGCTGTCGCCTGACGGCCGCTGCAAGACCTTCGACGCCTCGGCCAACGGCTTCGTGCGCGGCGAAGGCTGCGGCCTGATCGTGCTGGAGCGCCTGTCCGACGCGGTGGCCAACGGCCGCCGCATCCTGGGCGTGATCCCGGGCTCGGCGATCAACCAGGACGGCCGCTCCAGCGGCCTGACCGTGCCCAACGGCCTGGCCCAGCAGGAGGTGGTGCGCCAGGCCCTGGCCTCGGCCCGCCTCAAGCCCACGGACGTGAGCTACGTGGAAGCCCACGGCACCGGCACCTCGCTCGGTGACCCGATCGAGGTCGAGGCGCTGGCCGCGGTGTACGGCGAAGGCCGCCCGATGCAGCAGCCCTTCGAGGTCGGCTCGGTCAAGTCCAACATCGGCCACCTGGAAGCCGCTTCCGGTGTGGCCAGTGTCATCAAGCTGGTGATGGCGCTGCGCCACCAGCAGCTGCCCGCCAGCCTGCACGTGAAACAGCTCACGCCGTCCATTCCCTGGGACACGCTGCCGGTGCGTGTGAGCACCGCGCTGCACGACTGGAAACCAGTGGGCGGCGCGCGCCGCATCGCTGGCGCCAGCGCCTTCGGCTTCAGCGGCATGAACGCGCACGTGCTGGTGGCCGAGCCGCCGGCCGCCGCCGCGCAGGAAGCCGCGCCCGCGCGGCCGCTGTACGCCATGCCGCTGTCGGCGAAGAACGACGCGGCGCTGCAGGCCTTGGCGCAACGCTATGCCGACCACCTGGAACAGCATCCCGCCGATGCTTTGGCCGATGTCTGTGCCACCGCCGCCATTGGCCGTTCGCACCACCTGCTGCGCAGCGTGCTGATCGCGCCCGACCGCGCCGCCATGCAGGCCCAGCTGCGCGAACTCGCCAGCAGCGGCCAGGCCGCCGTGCAGGGCGCTGTCTCGGCCAGCGGGCGCAACCGCGTGGCCTTCCTCTTCACCGGGCAGGGTGCGCAATACGTGGGCATGGGCCGCGAGCTGTACGACGCCGAGCCCGTGTTCCGCGCCACCATCGACCGCTGTGCGGCCGTGCTCGACCCCTTGCTCGGCAAGCCGCTGCGCGAGGTGATGTTCGAAGACACCGGCGGCAGCCTGGACCAGACCGGCTTCACGCAACCCGCGCTGTTCGCCATCGAGGTCGCGCTCGCCGCCACCTGGCGCAGCTGGGGCATCGAACCCACCGTGGTGATCGGCCACAGCGTGGGTGAGTTCGCCGCCGCCGTGGTCGCGGGCGTGTTCAGCCTGGAAGACGGTGCGCGCCTGATCGCGGCCCGGGGCCGCCTGATGCAGGCGCTGCCGGCCGGTGGCGCCATGGTGTCGGTGCAGGGCGATGCGGCGCTGGTGCAGCGCGAGATCGCACCGCACGCCGACAAGGTGTCGGTCGCCGCCTTCAACGCGCCGGGCAACCTCACGATCGCCGGTGCCGGCGCCGAGGTCGCCGCCATCGCCGCGCGCCTGGCGGAGCAGGGCCTGCGCACGCAGGCGCTGTCGGTGTCGCACGCCTTCCACTCGCCGCTGATGGACCCGATGGTCGACGAGTTCCGCCAGCTGGCGGCGGGCGTGACGCACGCCGCGCCCACGCTCACCTGGATCTCCAACCTCGACGGCGCCCCCATGGACTGGGCGAAGTGGGGCCACCGCATGGCCGACTACTGGGCCACCCACGTGCGCGCCCCGGTGGCGTTCGAAAGCGGCGCCCGCGCGCTGGCGGCCACGCAGTGCGACGTGCACCTCGAAGCAGGGCCCCATCCCACGCTGATCGGTCTGGGCATGCAATGCGTGCCCGAAGGCACGGCGACCGACTGGCTGCCCTCGCTCAAGCGCAGCAAGGGCGGCTGGGAGCAGATGCTCGACAGTGTGGCGCGTCTCTACGTGCGCGGCGCCAAACTGAACTGGACCGCGGTGCAGGGCCCGGGCGTGCGCCACAGCCTGGAGCTGCCGCTGTACCCCTTCCAGCGCCAGGCGTACCT